>JACKCN010000008.1 GCA_020634015.1 Candidatus Delongbacteria bacterium
TCTTGAACTGGCGCAGGAAAAGCTTGCCGACACGCTCCAGTCCAGCATCAAGCCCTGGGTGATCACTCAGGCGAGTTGACTGCACCAATCATGAAGAATGACTGCGGAAGGAAAGCACTTGCGAGTATGTCGAGATAGACATATCATCAGCCCTTGAGTCGACCGGAGAAACCACTGATCTGGCTGGATGGCGAGCTGAAATCGCCGCCGTTCACCAAAGCTGCGAGGATCGAAGCGGGCTATCTGCTCAGATTGCTGCAATCCGGGCAACTGCTTGGGCTGCCTCAGTCCAGGCCGATGCCTTCGATCGGAAGGCACTGTCAAGAGCTTCGGATCGTCGATGAGAACAAGACCTGGCGAATGATATACCGACTTGACGAGGATGCGGTCATTCTTGTTCGAATCTTTGCCAAAAAGTCCCAAGTGACACCAAGAGCACAACTTGCTCTGGCGCGCAAGCGACTCGCGGAGTACGACAGAATCAGCAGGGGTGACTGATGGACACGCGAAAGAAAAAGCGACTTGAAGCCGCAGGATGGAAGACCGGCAACGCAGCGGACTTCCTGGGTCTGGAACCCGCCGACTCCGCATTCATCGCGATGAAATTATCTCTGGGCAGCAAGGTGCGGGAGTTGAGGCAGGCAGGCGGCTTGACGCAGTTGGCTCTCGCCAGGCAGATCCAGTCCAGCCAAAGCCGCATCGCCAAGATGGAGGCCGGTGATCCCGGCGTATCCATGGACCTGCTGATCCGCACCGTACTGGCTCTGGGGGCATCGCAGGACCAGATCGCCCGATTCCTGAAGAGCCGCAAGACTTCGTGATCCGGGACGATGCTCCGTCCATCGCGAGTTCCGAACCTGCTCGCGTCAACGACTGCGATACACATTCTTCCTGTTGCCCACTCTGACGACGATCACCAACAGCTTCTGATCTGTGGATGATTCGGTATTGGCCCTGGCGAATACGCCAGCGATCCTGTCCCGACGGTCGCTCACACCCCGGTCCTCGCGGGCTCTCCGTCAGGGGGGCGATGCGTTCGAGGATCCGTGCGACATCTCGCTTGGGAAACGCTCTATGATCCTTGGCGACGGACTGGCGGAAGACAAACCTGTAGCTTGCCATGGGCCATCAGATCCTAGAGCGCTTTGTCGGGATGCTCCTGGATTGAATCCTCCTGGCCGAGGTTGACGCTCTGATGTCATGACGTCAAGGCGCTATTCATCATTGCTCAATTCTTCCAGAAGTGGGTGTCCAGTTTTTCAAGCAAGCAGTCGTGGCGTGGTCGGCAAGATCCTCAACTCCAATCCGACAGCACAATCAGAACATTCATCACTCGCCGATACTCGCCCCGCAACCTGATTGCTCATCCGAGGAGTGCCACATTGGGCGCAGTATACCAAGACGTCAAGTATTCCTGACATCCCACCAATGAAGATCAAGTCCTTCATCAGCCTGGCATTGTGTACATGGCAAGCGATTCCATACTCTAGCGGCCAGTTTGAAGACTGTGATACGTCTGTGGCCACTTCCGATGGAGAGGGCCCGACCGGGAATGGAATTCTTCAACGTGACTCTGCGATTGGACATCCTGCGCCAATGACTTACCATTCGCCATGCGGTTCGTAGAAACCCCGGTTTTCACTCGCCGCTTGAAAGCAATGATGAAGATGACTATCGGGCACTTCAGATTGCATTGCTGCTTGCGCCCGAGCGGGGCAAGTTGATTCAGGATTCCGGTGGACTCCGCAAATTCCGGTGGTCTGGATCCGGCCGTGGCAAGCGGGGTGGAGTTCGCGTGATCTACTACTGGGCCAAAGACCAGCAAACAGTCTATCTGCTTCTGATCTACGCCAAGAACGAACAGGAAGAGCTGAGTGCGTCGCAGCTGGGCATTCTCCGAATCCTGATTCGGGAGGGACTTGAATGAAGAAGGGTGATTTCGAAGAACTGGTCCTGAGTGTCCAGCAAGCAGGCGAGATCCGTCGCGGGGAAGCTCGGCCATCGCGCGTGCACACATTCAAGCCGGTGGACATCAAGTCGATTCGTGCTCGATTGGGCAAATCCCAACCTGAGTTTGCCCAGATGATCGGTGTCAGTGTGGGCACCCTGCGCAACTGGGAGCAAGGACGAAGAATACCCGATGGACCCGCAATGGCTTTGTTGAAGGTCGCGGCCAAGCATCCTGAAATCGTCGCGGCTGCGCTGGCATCGTGACGACCAGAACAAGCATCTGTCCAGCCAATACAATGTCGGCCTGATACTGCATTTCCGGATTGGGTCGTGAGAAATCAGGCGCAGTCAGAAATCACTTGAGCTGTATGCATTGGAAAGGCATATACATGCATATGAGAACGACCCTGAACATCGACAGCCAGCTTCTGGAACAGGCCTCCAGGCTGACGGGCATCCGCGAGAAAACGTCCCTGGTGCGTCTGGGGCTGGAAGCCTTGATCTCCCTTGAAAGTGCACGCCGCCTGGCGGCCCTTGGAGGATCCGAACCGGACGCGTTGGCTCCTTCACGCAGGCGCTCCGGAAGCCCCGCGTGATTCTGGTGGATACATCCATCTGGATCGACCATCTCCGCCAGGGCGACGAGCAGTTGGTGGAACTGCTCAATTCAGGGCTGGTATTGGGTCATCCACTGGTCCTGGGTGAGCTCGCTTGTGGCAACCTGCGCAATCGGCAGGAACTGCTTGGCTTGCTGAAGACACTCCCTCAAGCGCGCACGACGGAGACCGACGAAACGCTCCATTTTCTTGAAACTGCAAAGCTGTTCGGTCTGGGCCTTGGCTGGGTGGATGTGAGCCTTCTGGCCTCGGCGCAGCTGACGGGGTGTCAACTGCTGACCCGGGACAGGACGCTAGCCCGGGCAGCAACACGGCTTGGATCGGCTGGTTCAATGTAGACCTCAGGGCAAAAGCACCACCGAGCGTGTCTGCCTTTCGCCCGCCTGTTCCAGTCCTACCATGTACACACCCCCCGCAAGCCCCGCCGCATCGAAGGTGACCTGGTGCTCGCCCGCCGGCAGCGGGCCGTCCACCAGGCGGCGCACGGGCTGGCCCAGCAGGTTGTAGACCGAGAGCGAGACGCGTCCGTCGCGCTCCAGACGGAAGGGGATCACGGTGCTGGGGTTGAAGGGGTTGGGGAAACTCGGCTGCAGCAGCATGCCGCGGGGGTTCGCCTCGGGGGCGGGCAGCCAGGTCTGGCTGTTGACGCCCGTGATCCGCCGCAGGCTGCGCGGGGCGTAGTCCGAGATGTACAGTGTGTCGCCCGTGGCGCTGGCCACGATGCCGTTGGGGCTGCTGAAAGTGGCCGTCTCGATGGGGCCATCGGCCTGTCCCTGAGTGCCCGACCCGGCCCAGACCTCGGCTCCGCTGCCGTCCAGCGCCACCCGGTAGATCTTCTGGCGCTGGAAAGCCGTCGCGTAGATGTAGTCCCCGCCCAGCGCGATGAAGCCCAGCCAGCCCGGGATGTCGGCGATGGTGCTGACATTGCCATCGGGCAGCACCTTGATGATGGTGCCGTTGTCGAAGTTGCCGATGTAGACATTGCCCTCGGCGTCCTTCTGCAGCCCCACCGGGCTGCTGGCGGGCGGGCCGACCATCCAGTCGATCAGGGTGCCGTCGGGCAGGCGCTTGCTGATCTTGTGCTGCGAGTACTGGGCGATCAGCAGGCTGCCGTCATCCAGCTCAAGCACGCCGCTGGGGCCGCTGATGCTCTCCACCAGCAGGCTGTTGTTGCCTTCGGGGCTCACGCGCATCACGGTGTTTCCGTGGGCGTTGGGCACCAGAAGGTAGCCTTCATGGTCGAAGCTGATGCCGTTGGGCCAGTCCAGGCTGTCGGCGAATTCGCTCACCACCCCGTCCGGAGTGATCTTCGTGACCACCGTCCCGTAGTACCAGGATGCGTAGACATTGCCCTGGGCATCCAGCGCCAGGCCATCGTTGAAGGGCTGGGACCCGGGAACGACGGTCTCGACGGTCTGGGCCCGGGCATTGGCGATCAGACATACTGAAAACAGAAGCCGAAGGGCTTCCTTGAGGCTGAAAGGCATGTGCGACTCCTGTGTGTGGACGGACGGTTCAGGAAACCATGTCATGTTTCCGCGTCTCGCACGAACAAGGTGTTGCACAATGTCTGTTGCCAGCCGGAAGCCACGTATGGCTTGTCGGCGTGCCGAAGTGGTCCGACGAAGGGGCAGAAGGAGACCTTGCGGCGGATCAGAGTGTGCTGCTGCCGCTGTATTCCAGCCGGATATGCAGCGTGCGACCCGGGCGCAGGGCGCTGCCCCAGTCCGTGGCTTCCTGATAGCGGCGATCGAGAAGATTGTCCACCGCAAGTGACAGATGCAGTCGGGAACTGGCCTTCAGATCAACGCGGCTTTGCAGGACCGCGAATCCGGGGCGTGGGTCTTCCTGCCCCAATCGGCTGGGGTGGTCGCGCGCGCCCGCACCCCGCAACTCCAGCAGCCAGCTCCAGCGTGTCCGCTCATGATTCAGCGAGATCCGGCCACTCAACGGAGTCATGTCGGGCAGGGGGTCGCCATCCTCATCACGCCAGCCACGCTGCAGAGTTCCGCTGCCCTGAAGATTCCAGTGAGCAAGCAACTCGCGTCGCAGATGCAGATCGACACCCTGCAGGTGGGCACGACCACTGTTGGCACTGCGCTTCCAGCCACGGGCGAAGGGCACGGGCACTTCCCCGGGATCGGGCAGTCCTGTGATCCAGTTCAGCATTTCGCTGCGCCAGGCAGTGAGCCGGATGTCCAGTGGCCCGGGTTTCCACGCGGTACGCCATTCCAGTTGCACGCTCTGTTCTGGCTTGAGCAATGGGTCGCCCGAGTGGAGGTAGCCATCGGACGCGACATACAGGTAGTAGCCGAAGGCTTCTGTCGTGCTGGGCGCCCGCTGACTCCAGCCCAGGCTCAGACCCGTTTCCAGGGTTGGCTGCACTTCCCAGTCCAGAACCAGCCCCAGACTGGCGGGACAGTCGCTGCGCCTCGAAGGTGCTCCGGGCTGGCTGAGCTGCAGCTGGCGCACACCCTGGCTGTTCAGGGCCTCCATCCGGGCCAGTTCCAGCCGGCCATTGATGCTGGCACGCAGCGTTCCGCGCACCTGCAGCAGTTCCGCCCACAGTGCCACACTTTGATTGCGCACGTCCGGCCAGGTGAGCAGGAACATCGGGGTCGCATTCGCGGGGCGCATCAGCATGTCCGCATGGGCGTGCGTGTTCAGTACTTCCAGCCTCAGAGTCAACTGCCTCGCTCCGCCCGCCGCGCCCATTGCCTGCAGACTGGCTCCGCTGCTGCGGGTATGGCCCGGCATGTCCATGTGCATGCCCATGAGTAGCTCGTCCCGGCCGCTGTCGTCCATCCAGTGATCCACTCGGTTGTGATACAGCTTCCATTCCAGTGTCGCCGGAAGGGCATTCGGCAGAGCATGCCTGCCGCTGAGGACCGCCGCACGGTATCTGGCGTGCCCCACATCCATGGGCAGGGCGGCATATCCGATGTCCCAGCCGTCGTCACCCTGCAGCAGCAGATCCAGTTCGCTTCGTGTGGACGGACGCAGGCGCAGACTGGCGTAGGCATCCACCCTGCGATGACCGCTGTGGGGCTCCTCGCCCTCGGGGCTGAGATAGTTTCCCGCTTCCTCAAAGGAGGAGTGGATGCGAAGCGCACTGCGCGGACGGCTCAGCTCCATGGCCAGGGAGCTGCCCGCCCGGTTCAGCGCATCGGCGGCCCCCAGGCTGAGATGGTGACGCAACAGGGGTTCGGGACTGAAGTGCGCCGGCAGATGATGCAGCTCGATGCTGCCACCCATGCTGCTGCCCAGTCGGCTGTCGAAACCGCCCTGTCGCACGATTGCCCGGTCCACCGCTTCCAGATCCAGATAGCTGGTCACCGGGTCCATCCGGTCGGTGCAGGCCCCGTGCACCACCATGCCGTCCACGCGCAACTGCAGGCGTGACGCACTCAGCCCGCGGATCACGGGGTCCGGGGCAAACGCCCCACGGCGGATCAGACTGATGCCTTCCACCTGCTCCAGGGCCTGCTCCGTGGTGAATGCCCGCTGTCGTTCCTGCTGGAAGCGGGATTCCTCGGCACCTGGCGCCGGGCCCATCACAACCAGAGTCTCCAGGCTGAGCAACCGGGGCTCCAGCCGGATCCGCATCGTGTCACCCATCGCGGGCAAGGGCAGACTCCGGCTCGCATAGGCAATATGGGTCACGAGCAGATGGTCGGTGCCTGGAGGAATCTCCAGCACGAATCGCCCATCGTCTCCGGTGCTGCCCGCGGGTTGATTGCCGGGCCAGATCAGGTGTGCGCCAGTGATCGGACGGGCATCGCGAGCGTCCAGGATCTGGCCGCGAACAACTGGGGAGCCTGGGCTGGGCGGCGCGGCCAGAAGCCACGCCGCCAGCACCGGAGCCCACCCATGCAGTGGGAGTTTCATCGTCCGTCGCCTCAGAATTCGAAAGTGAACACGGCGTTGCCAATCTGGCCCAGCTGACTGTCTTCGAATGTGAATGTGAGCTGCCAGTCACCGGTCATGTTCAGTCCGACGACACCGTCATAGCGACCTGCGGCCAGATGCACGGGGGCCACATTTCCATTGCTCCCGTGACCCATCGAGGGCATCAGCGTGGTCAGCGTGGTCGTCAGATTCTCCACGGGAGGAAAGGACATCATGCTCGCGCGCTTCGCCACCCAGAGGGTCACCGGGTTCTGCCCCACGATGGGGTGCTCCAGTCCGTCCAGCGAAATGAAGTAGCCGACCGTATCGCCGTTGGCCACATGGGTGAAGCTTTTCTGCCAGGGCGTGCTGTGCACGGTCACCGCGGGGAACGCGAATTCCACGGGGTCGCCGGTCGCGGGGTCCAGCTGCAGGCCCAGATCCCAGGTGCCCATGGGTCCCGAGGCCATGATGAACATCACACGGCCCCGGTAGAGACCCGGATGGTCGGCCAGTTCTTCCATGGCCCCCACCGGACAGCTGTGCTGCATCTCGCTCATGTGCATCATGGGTATCAGGGTCAGACTGGCACCCGTCAACGGCTGGCCCTCGTGCAGGATGCGGATCGTCAACTCGTTGTCACCGGTGCCCAGGGCGTCCGTCGTGTAGCAGGCGAATGTGTCGCTGCCCAGTGTGGTGTCGGCCACCATGGTCAGTTCGTCCAGAGGATTGCTGCTGGCTGCGGGATCGTCGTCGGAATCGCAGGCCTGAAAGAGCATGCCCAGAGAAAGAAGTGGCAACAGACGCAGAATCAGAGGGTACATGGGAGGTGTTCCTTTCCAGAGAGAAGGGGAGTGCAGGCAGCCGCGCGGGCGTCAGGCGCGAACCTGCCGCATCCATCGCGGTGCCATGTGCGAATCGTTTCGATCCAACCGGCGTGGAAATGGCGTCACGAACGCGGAGAGCCATCCGACGATCCGCGCTGACGCAGGAAACCGGTCAAGTCAGAACCATGGTGTGGAAAGGGGGATCAGGAGGGCGGTGAGGGCTGCGCGGGCAACGCGCGTGAAAGATGATTGGCGCTGGATGGAAACTCGAACCGTGTGCTCCGCGGGGCAGCCAGGGCGGGCCCGGCAGCGGGCAGCAGCATGGCGGAATAGCTTGGCGCGGGACTCTCGAACTCGCGTGTGTGCGCCTTCTGGCATCCGCAGCTGATCTCGTGAAGATTGCGCGGGTTGAGGCAGGAATCGGCTGCATCGGGGTGCTGGCTGCAGGCGCAGCCACAGTTGCAGTGCGGCATCCCGGCCTGAGTACCGTGGTGAATCGAGACTCGCGGCAGCCCCGTGTTGCCCAGCTGCAGGCCGAAGCACACCAGCAGCAGACAATGGAACAGGATGCGCAGAATCGAGCGGATCGGCACGGTGTTGGACTCCTTTGGCAACGGGCACGGCCCGCAAAGCGGCTGCAGTTTACTCAGACACCGCAGGAGAATCAACCATCGCCTCCCGTTGACCCACCACAGCCCGTCAAGAGCTTTGATACCTTGCGCGCACCCGGCGTCCGCAACTCACCCATCGACGGACTGTCCGGCCATCAGCGAGGAGTGTTCATGCTCACCCAGTTGCGCCGTTCCGGGCATGGCCCCCTGTTGAGTCCTGCCCAGCTGCCGCCGGGGCTGCCCTCTTTTCTGCAGGATGCCAGTTCGGTGTTCAATCCCGGAGCGATCCGGCTGGACGACGGCTCCACCGTGCTGCTGCTGCGCGTGCAGAGCCGCGGGCGCGAGACGGCGCTGTTGCGGGCAAACGCGCGGCCCGGCCAAGCATTCGACATCTCTCCCGACCCTGTGCGCCTGCGTGGACTGGAGCGGATTCCGGGGCAGGTCTTCCATATCTATGACCCGCGCATCACGCGGCTCGAAGGCGAGCTGCTGGTCGTGCTGGCGCTGGACACCGATCGGGGAGGTCGCCTGGCGATCGCCCGCGGTCACGACCTGCAAGAGCTGGAGCTGGTGGGGCTGACCGGCGACGAGGATACCCGCAACGGCGTGCTCTTTCCCGAGCGCATCGGCGGACGGATCTGGCTGCTGGATCGTCCCAATCGCGCCCAGACTCCCGGCGAACCGGCCAGCGGCGAGAGCATTCGCGCCCTGAGCTCCACGGACCTGCGTGAATGGCGCGAAGAGGGCGTGCTCTTCAGTGGCCGGCCCCATTACTGGGACGAGCGCATCGGGGCCGGACCGCCCCCGCTGAAAGTGCGCGAGGGCTGGCTGCTGATGTACCACGGTGTGGCCACCCATTTCGGGGCCGCCGGCATCTATCAGGCCGGGGTGGCGCTGCTGGACCGCGAGAATCCCACCCGGGTGCTGGCCCGCTGCCGCGAGAACATTCTCGAGCCGCGCGAGCCCTGGGAACTGGTGGGCCAGGTGCCCAATGTGGTCTTTCCATCGGGTTGGACCGTGTCTCACCAGGATACCGACGGCTGCGCGCCGCCCGATGCCGAAATCAGCGTGTATTACGGAGCCGCCGACACCTGCGTCGGGCATGCCCGCTGCACGGTGGGCGAGCTGGTGGAGGCCTGCGGGCCGATTGCATGATCGACATTGACCGACTCTTTACTGTGGTGGATTCATGACGAACCCGAGAATTCTCGCGCTGGACATCGGCGGCACCAACACCGCCATGGGACTGCTCGACTCCGGCTGCATCCTGCGTCACGGACACAGCCTGCCCACCGGCGCGGAAGATGGCCCGCGTGTGCTGCTGGAGCGCTGCCTGGCCTGGGCCGCCTCCTGTGGGGTGCCACGACCGGAGATCATCTCGATCGGCGCACCCAATGCCGATGCCCGCAGCGGCTGGATCCAGAGTCCGCCCAACCTGCCCTGGGGAGATGTGGACCTGCGTGCTCTGGTGGGTGAGGTCTGCCCCGGATGCCTGGCCGTGATCCACAACGACGCCAGCGCGGCGGCGTGGGGCGAGGCGACCCACGGCGCGGGTCACGGACTGAGCGACTTCGTGCAGCTGACCCTGGGCACGGGGCTGGGCGGGGGCCTGATCTGCGACGGCAAGCTGGTGCTGGGCGCGCGCGGCTTCGCCGGGGAAATCGGGCACCTGATCGTGCACCCCGGCGGGCGCCTCTGCGGCTGTGGACGCCAGGGCTGCCTGGAGCGCTATGTCTCGGCCAGCGGGCTGCACCAGACCGCGCTGGAACTGGGCTGTGTCGAGCCCTTCAGCGCGCGCTCCCTCCAGGACGACGCCAACGCGGGCGAGATCTTCGCGCTGGACGCCTATCGCATCACGGGGGAAACCCTGGGAGTGGCGCTGGCCGAGCTGGCCGCGATCCTCGATCCCGCGGCCTTCGTGATCAGTGGCGGGCTGGCCGCCGCGGGCGAGCTGTTGCTGGGCCCTGCCCGTGCCACCATGGAAGCCCGCATGCTGCCCGTGCTGCGCGGCCGGGTCGAGCTGCGCACCAGCGCGTTCAAGGGCGCCCATGCTGCCCTGCTGGGCCTGGCCGAGCTGGGCTTGGCGGCGAGGAACCTATCCGATACTCCCTGAGCGAGTCCATTTGACCGCGTCTCTTGCGAACCGTTTTCCAAGCATTTCAATTCATTGAACTTATGGCAGAAGTTTGATTCTGCTGGCAGCAGGATCTCCAGAATCCAGGACCCTGGGCGTCTTTTGCGCGGAAGCAATTCGATCTATTTGCTTCCACGTGTGGAAGCAAATCAATACATTTGCTTCCGTTCGTGAAAGCAATTCGTGCATGTACGACCGGAGGCTTCATGGAGATTCCGAGACATCTGCTTGCAGCCGCCCGGGACAGGTTGCTGCCGGGCAAGGTGCTGCTCCTGATGGGTGCTCGCCGGACCGGCAAGACAACGTTGAGCCGACATCTTCAGGCAAGCTGGCCAGGTTCCAGCCTTTCGCTGAACGGGGATGATCTGTCCGTTCAGCAGGCCCTGGCATCCCGCAGTGAAAAGAATCTGCAGGCACTGGTCGGGGACGCGACCCTGCTGGTTCTGGACGAAGCACAGACGGTGCCGGATGTGGGTGCCATCCTCAAACTGCTGGTGGATACACAACCCAACCTGGCCGTTCTGGCGACGGGGTCCTCAAGTTTCGATCTGGGCCGTCGCACGGGGGAGCCGCTGACCGGCCGCAGTCAACGACTGACCCTTTATCCCTTGGCACAGTGTGAACTGGCACCGATGGAAAGCAGTATCCAGACAAGCAATCTTCTGGGGACCCGCCTTGTATACGGTGGATACCCCGAGATCGTGACCGCGCCCAGCGAACAGCAACAGCGAGAACTGCTGCTGGAGCTGGTCAACGCCTACCTCTTCAAGGACATTCTCCAGTACGATGGTCTGCGGCGTGCCGACAAGCTGGCACGACTCCTGCAGCTTCTGGCGATGCAGATCGGCCGGCAGGTTTCCCTTGAAGAACTGGGCCGTCAGCTGGGCCTGGGGCGCAATACGGTGGAACGCTATCTGGACCTGCTGGAGCAGTGTTTTGTCGTGATGCGCCTGGGAGGATTCAGCAGGAACCTGCGCAAGGAAATCAGCAAGACCTCACGCTGGTACTTCGTGGACAATGGTGTGCGCAACGCGCTGATCCGCAATTTCAATCCTCCTCCCCTGCGAGACGATGTGGGAGCCCTCTGGGAAAACTACCTGATGCTGGAACGGATGAAACGGCTTGAATACGAGCGCCGGTTCGCGAATCGTTGGTTCTGGCGAACCCACGATCGTCAGGAAATCGACCTGGTGGAAGAAGAGGGCGGGCAGCTTTCCGGTTGGGAATTCAAATGGGGCAAACCCGGCCACGAGCGCGCACCCCGGGCCTGGCAAGACGCTTATCCGGGAGCTGGGTATCGTGTGATCCATCCTCAGGACTATCTTGAGTTCATCACCATTCCTGGAGGTTTCGACAGTCCCGGCCCGGACTGACAGGAACTGTCCCATGTAGCGGAGTCCTTCGCCACACGAGGTCTCATGACTCACACGCCACCTTTCACCCTGTTGCTGATCCAGCACTCCCACACGGATGTGGGGTACACGGCGCTGCAGCCGACCATCGCCCATGCGCATGCGCGCTTTCTGCGTCAGGCGCTCGAGATTCACCAGCGCCACCCGGACGCCGGCTTCCGCTGGACCAGCGAGACCTTCTGGGCCATCGAGCAGTACTGGAGGCTTGAGGACTCCGCGGGTCGCGAGCGGCTGCTGCATGCCATCCGCGAGGGTGTGATCGGGCTCTCGGGCAGCTACCTGAACTTCAGCGAACTGGCCGATCTGCCCCTTTTGCGCAGCGTCACCGGGCGCGCCCGAACCTTCGCCGATGCGCACGACCTGCCGCTGGACTCGGCGATGACCGCCGACATCAACGGGCACGGCCGTGGTCTGGCCACGGCCCTGCTGGATCACGGCATCCAGAATCTTTTCACCTGCATCCACACCCACCACGGCATGTTTCCCCTGAAGCGGCACATGGCCTTCCGCTGGCGACAGCCCGATGGGCGCGACCTGCTGGTCTGGAACGGCGAGCACTACCACTTCGGCAACGAGCTGGGTCTGATGCCCGACGCGGGCGCTTCCTATCTGATCAAGGACGAGTGCGACGCGTATACCGTGTTCCACCGCACGGAACTACTGGCGGAGCGGCGGATTCCCCGTCTGGTGCAGCGCCTGCGTGACGACGGCTACACCCGGGATTTTCTGCCCCTGATGATCTCGGGGCTGCGCACCGACAACGGCCCGCCCGGCGAAGGCGTGATCCAGCGCCTCGCGGATTGGAACCAGCGCCACGGAGAACAGTATCCCGTGCGCCTGGTCACCCTGGGAGAGTTCTTCAAGGAACTGCGGGCCTCGGCTGACCCCATTCCGGTCTTCGAAGGCGACTGGCCCGACTGGTGGAGCGACGGAGTGGTGGCGGCCCCCGCGGCCACCCGCCTCTTCCGCCAGGCCCAGCGCCAGCGCGTGCGCCTGCGGGAGCTGGAAGCGCAGCTGCCGGACGCGCCTGCCTGTGACACGCACGAACTGGACGAGCTGCTGGCCCTGTACGCCGAGCACACCTGCAGCCACAGCGACGCCATGAGCCAGCCCTGGCACCCGCTGGTGGAGGGCATCGCGGGCATCAAGGCCGCTTGCGCGGCCCGGGCACTGGAATGGGTCGAAGACCGGCTCGCCCTCGTCCGCGAAAGACTGGGCGATGCGCCCCTGGCCGCGGGACGGCCTCTGGTCTGGACCGCACTCAACAGCTCCACGTTGGATTTCGATGGCCCGGCCAACCTGGATGTGGGACACTACGAGTATCACGAGCGTCATCTGGACCGCGGAGCCCGGGTCATCGACCGGATCACGGGCAAGGAGCTGGACTGTCAGCGGGAATTCATCCCCGGGGCTGCGCGCTGGACGGTGGCCCTGAGTCTGGCCCCGGGCGAGCGCAGAGACCTTGAGTTGCTGCCCCAGGGTTCGAGCCCCGCACTGGGGACGCCGGAAGCCAAGCCCGCGACGCCGGATTCACGGAACTCCGGAACGCTCACCAGCCCTCACGGGCGTCTCTCGTGGCAGACGGGAGAGGGCATCGTGGCCTTCGAGGACGCCACGGGCGCCAGCCTGCTGGACCCAGAGCGTCGCTGGGCGCCCTTCACTCTGATCCATGAACTGAGTCCACCCGCGGACGGGGAATCGATCTGCGGGGTGCGCTCGCGCATGGGCCTGAACCGCAAGAATCCCGATGTGATTCGTTCTTCGGCAACCCTGCAGCGGTTTCTGGACGAGGAGCGTGGGCCGCTGTATCACCAGATCGAGCTCGAATATGCCTGCGCCGGCTGTGGCACGGTGCGACTGCAGTTGCGGCTCTGGCAAGCCTGGCCGCGGCTGGACATCGAGCTGCGCCTGCACAAGCAGAGCAACTGGGAACCCGAGAATCTGTACCTGGCCCTGCCCTTTGCCTGTCCGGGAGGCCACTCCGTGCTCTGGGTTGACAAGGCGGGCGGCATGCTGCGACCCGGGATCGACCAGCTGCCCGGCACACTTCAGGACTGGTTCTGCCTGCAAGGTGGCTTCGCGCTGTGTGGCACAGAGGCTGGTCTGGCGCTGAGCATGCCCGACTCGCCCTTGCTGCAGACCGGACCGCTGGAGTACGGCGAGCGGCGTCTGCATGACCCTGCGGCACCCACTCCGCCAACCGAATTGCACGCCTGGCTGATGAGCAATTACTGGGAAACCAATTTCAACGCCGATCTGGGAGGCTTCCATGGCTTCCGCTTCGTGCTGGGTTGGGGAGCGGGCTTGACGACACCAGTCCAGGCTCAGCAGGAATTGCGCAAGCTGGACCAGGAGCTTGCCATGCTGCGCCATTCGGCTGGGCCGAACTGAGAGATCTTCAATAGCGGTGCAATGTTTGACCGAACCGGAACTTTGGCACTCCTGAGGCCGTAAACGGGAACCGACCCGCCGGAGCACACACCCACCGCGGCCTGGCTCCACCCTTCGACTCCGCAACTCCAGCTCACGGGAGAGACCATCATGCAGGAATTCCTCGACAGGCTGCTGGCCGGGATTCGCGGCTCGCAGATGCTGCGCCTTCTGGTGCTGTGCTTCTGGGTGCTGCTGCTCAAGATTCCGGCGGGCATGGTCGAAAGCCTGGTGCACGAACGCCAGCAGCGCCGCGATGAGGCGGTGGCCGAGGTGTCCTCGAAGTGGGGCCAGACGCAGGCCATCGACGGCCCCGCGCTGGTGATTCCCTTCACGCGCAACTGGACCGAAACTCTCACCGACGGCAGGCAGGTCGTCCGCACGGCAACCTCCCGGGCCGTGTTTCTGCCCGAGAGCCTGCGGGTGACAGGGCGCATCGACTCCCGCGAACGCAATCGGGGCATCTTCTCCGTACCGGTCTACACGCTGGACCTGCTGCTGGAGGGGGAGTTCGCCCGGCCCGATTTCTCGCTGCTGGGGGCTGAACCCGCATCCATCGACTGGGAACATGCCCAGTTGGCGGTGGGCATTGCCGATGTGCGTGCGATCCAGGAAGAGTCGCGCGTGATCTGGAACGGCCAGTCCCTGCCTCTGCTGCCCGGCACGGGAGATTTCAAGGCCGCAGCGGGTGGCGTGCATGCCCTGGCAGCGGTGAACCCGGAGCAGGAGAGCATTTCCTTCCGTGTGCCACTGCTGCTCAACGGCAGCCAGAGTGCCTGGCTCACTCCTTCCGGCAAGACCACGCGTGTGACGCTGGAGTCCAACCACCCCGATCCCGGTTTCCAGGGCAACTGGCTGCCCACGTCACACAGCGAGGGACCCGAAGGCTTCACGGCCGACTGGACCATTTCCTGGCTGGGGCGCAACTATCCCCAGGCCTGGCAGAACAACGAGGTCAGCGCCACGCAGCTGGAGCAGTCGCGCTTTGGAGTACAGTTGGTCAATCCGGTGGACCAGTACCGCATGGCCGGGCGCAGCGTGAAGTATTCGGACCTGTTCATTCTGCTGACCTTCGCCTCGATCTGGCTGATGGAAGTCCTGGGACGGATCCGCGTGCACGGCATCCAGTACCTGCTGCTGGGTGCGGCACTGTGTCTGTTCTACTTGCTGGAGCTGGCGTTGTCGGAGCACCTGGGGTTCCCTCTGTCTTACCTGCTGGCCAGCCTGTCCATCCTGGGAATGGTCGGCGGGTATGCGCTGGTCATGTTGCGCAGTCCCGGACGCGCCGGATTGCTGACCGCGGGCGTGGCCCTGCTATATGCCTACCTGTATGTGGTGCTGGGCAACGAGGACTCGGCCCTGCTGGTCGGCTCCATCGGGCTGTTTCTGGTGCTGGGGCTGGTCATGGTCACCACCCGTCGGGTCGACTGGTCCCGGGGTGCGGCCGCGCCACCGGCAGGACCGCCGCGCTGAGCGGGCCACTTCGGATCCAAAGGTGAGGGACTGCCCAAAAGCCCTCGCATCGTGCGATATTCACGGGCGATTCATCCTGTTCAACGCCCTTCGGCTTCTGACGAAGGAACCGGAGGAGCTGCTCCGTGAGATATGAACCTCCCCCTGCGGGACTCTGCCTGACCCTGCTGCTGCTCAGCGGCTCGGTCGCGCCTCTGTTTGCCGGATTCCCCGTTCCCGCCATCGAGTTCTCCCCGCGCGAATACCCTTGTCACTATACTAGTCAGGCGCCCGTGATCGACGGACGACTGGAGTCGCCGCTCTGGGACCAGGCGCCCTGGAGCGAGGACTTCGTCGAGATCCGCAGCAACGAGCTGGCTCCCGCTCCTCGCCAGCGGACCCGGGCCCGCCTGCTCTGGGACGAGGAGTTCCTCTTCGTGGCCGCCGAGCTGGAGGAGTCGGACCTCTGGGGCACCCTCGAGCAGCGCGACGCGGTGATCTACCACGACAATGATTTCGAACTCTTCCTGGACCCGGACGGCGACGCCCACTCCTATTACGAGCTGGAGATCAACGCCCTGGGCACGGTCTGGGACCTGCTGCTGCTCTGGCCCTACCGCGACGGCAACTCCGCCGTCAACGCCTGGGACATTGCCGGGCTGCAGAGCGCCGTCTCCCTGAATGGCACGCTCAATGATCCCAGTGACACGGACACGGGCTGGAGCGTGGAGCTGGCGCTGCCCTGGAGCGTGCTGGCCGAACGGGCCAACCGCCAGGTGCCACCCACGGAAGGCGATGTCTGGCGGCTGAACTTCTCGCGCGTGCAGTGGCACCTGGACGTGGTGGACGGCCAGTACCGGAAACGCCTTGATCACGAGGGAAATCCCCTGCCCGAAGACAACTGGGTCTGGTCGGCCCAGGGCCTTGTCGCCATGCACTACCCCGAACGCTGGGGCTACCTGCACTTTCTCGAAGCGCCCGAAGCCCGGCTCAAACCGGTGGCCGACAGCCCGGGCGAACGCGCCGTGGCCTGGCTCTGGGAACTGTATTACCGCCAGATGGAGGCGCGAGAGTCCCAGGGACGCTGGATCACCGATCCCGAGCGCTTGCTGGGCGGACTTGAGAGGCCTGCCGGATTCCAGTGGCCGCCCGAGCTGTCTCTGGGCGAGCGCCGCTGGCAGGTGGTGCTGCAGCCCGTGGGCGGTGATGGCGAGCTCTCGATTGACGAAACCGGTCGCCTGCAGCGGCCTCCGCTGCGGGAGGAGGAATGAACCTTCATCTGATTGACTGGCTGATCGTGCTGGCCGTGTTCCTGCTGATGGTGGGCAGTGTGCAGCTCAGCCGCCTGCACATGAAGAGCGTGGCCGACTTTCTGGCGGCCGGGCGCACGGCGGGACGCTACATCATCGCGCTCAGCTCGGGCATCGCGGGGCTGGGGGCGATCACGGTGGTGAACCAGATGGAGATGAACTACGTCGCGGGCTTCACCCAGACCTGGTGGGGCTTCACCATGGGCGTGGTGATGCTCGTGCTCACGGTGTCCGGCTGGGTCAACTACCGCTTCCGTGAAACACGCGCGCTCACGCTCTCGCAGTTCTTCGAGATGCGCTACAGCCGCAACTTCCGCGTGTTCGCCGGTTTCATCGCCTTCATGGCCGGGCTGATCAACTTCGGCATTTTCCCCGCCGTTGGCGCGCGCTTCTTCATTCACTACTGCGGCCTGCCCCTGCATTTCGAGCTGCTGGGGCTGAACTTCAGCACCTACGCCGTGGTGATGGCCCTGCTGCTGATCGTGGCGCTGTATTTCGTCTTCACGGGCGGGCAGGTGGCCATCGTGATCAGCGACTTCATCCAGGGCGTGTTCATCAACACGGTCTTCGTGGCCCTGCTGCTCTTCGTGCTGCTGAAGGTCGACTGGAGCCACATCTCCGAAGCGATGGCGATGGCCCCGGTGGACGCCTCGAAGATCAATCCCTTCAAGACCGGCCACATGGACGACTTCAACCTCTGGTACTTCCTGATCGGAGTCTTTGGCGTGATCTACGGCGCCATGTCCTGGCAGGGTACCCAGGGCTACAACTCGAGCGCGCGCAGTGCGCACGAGGCCAAGATGGGCGGGGTGCTGGGCACTTGGCGCGGCATGGGGCAGGTGACCGCGCTGCTGCTGATTCCCATCGTGGCGTACACGGTCATGCATCATGGCGCCTATACGGGCATTCAGGACAGCGTGAACGCCGTGCTGGCCACGGTCAGCGAGGGCGCCGAGCGCAGCCAGCTGACCGTGCCGCTTGTGCTGGTGAACCTGCTGCCGGTGGGCCTGCTGGGAGCCTTTGCCGCCCTGATGCTGGGCGCCTGCCTGACCACGCTGGACACCTACCTGCACTCCTGGGGCAGCATTCTGGTGCAGGACGTGATTCTGCCGCTGCGCAAGAACCCCGTTCCCATGGGCACCCGCCAGCATCTGTGGTTGCTGCGGCTCTCGATTCTGGGTGTGGCGATCTTCATCTACTTCTTCAGCCTCTGGTTCAAGCCCAACGAGTACATCGCGATGTTCTTCGCCATCACCGGGGCCATCTTCGCTGGCGGTTCGGGCGCGGTGATCATCGGTGGGCTCTACTGGAAACGCGGCACGGCGGCGGGCGCCTGGAGCGCCATGCTCACCGGCAGCGGCATCGCCGTGGGCGGCATCGTGATCCGTCAGCTCAACCCGGACTTCTTCCTCAACGGCCAGCAGTTCTGGATGCTGGCCATGCTCTGTTCCTCGGCGCTCTACATCGGTGTGTCGCTGCTGGGCCGGGGCGAGCCCTGCGACCTGGACAAGCTGCTGCACCGCGGGCGCTGGGAGATTCCCGGTGAAAAGGAAGTGGTCAATCCGCTGGCCACCCGCCTTTCGAAGCTCTTCGGCATGGGGGTGGAGTTCTCGAAGCGCGACCGCTTTCTGATCATGCTTACCTATGCCTGGACCCTGCTCTGGGGGCTGATCTTCGGGGTGGGCACGGTCTGGAATCTGACCCACGAGGTCAGCGATTCCTCCTGGATGAGCTTCTGGCGCGGTTACACCTGGCTCTATCTGGCGGTTTCGGTGGCCGTACTGATCTGGTTCACCATGGGCGGCGCCCGGGACCTGCGCGACATGATTGCACGACTCAAGACATTGAACCGGGATTCCGGCGACGACGGTAGTGTCCGTCACACAGAACAAGGAGCGCCTCCATCATGAGCGATGGCAGCGAGCGCGTGACCGCCTGGATCGTCTCCCACACCCATTGGGACCGCGAGTGGTATCTGAGTTATGGGCGCTTCAGGGTGGATCTGGCCCGCATGGTGCATGCGCTGCTGGACCGGCTGGAGCACGACCCCGAGTTCAAGCATTTCGTGCTGGACGGGCAGGCCCTGCTGCTGCGCGACCACCTGCAGTTCTACCCGGAGGACCGCGCGCGCATCCGGCGGCTGGTCAAGGAAGGCTGGCTCTCGCTGGGGCCGTGGTACATCCTGCCCGACGAGTTTCTGGTCAGCGGCGAAGCCACCGTGCGCAACCTGCTGGCGGGGCACCAGCTCTGCCGCGAGCTGGGCGGCGAGGTGAAGGTGGGCTACATGCCCGACTCCTTCGGCCATCTGGCCCAGATTCCCCAGCTGCTTCGCGGGGTGGGCATCGACAACTTCATCTACACCCGCGGCAACGGCGACGAACTGGAAGAGCTTGGCAGCGATTATCTCTGGCGGGCTCCCGATGGCAGCGAAGTGCTGGCCTGCTGCCAGGTGGATGGCTATTGCAACGCGGGTGGCCTGGGCTACGACGAGATCTGGGAAGCCCACACCCGGCGCAACGTGCACACCGACAAGGCCGTCGAGCGTGTTGGCAAGCTGCTGGAAAAGTTGACGGCGCGCAGCAATTCGCCCGTGCTGCTGATCAACAACGGCTGCGACCACTTTCCGGCCCAGAAGGACTTTCACCAGATCATCACGGCCCTGCGCGAGGCCTTTCCCGAGATCAACTTCCAGCACGGCAGCCACCGGCGCTATCTGGACGGCCTGCGCAAGGCCGACGTGCAGCGCAAGGTCTTCCGTGGCGAACTGCTGGGCGGACGCTACAACTTCATCCTCTCCGGCGTGTGGAGCGCGCGTCTGTATCTCAAGCAGTGGAACGAGCGCGCCCAGACCCTGCTGGAAAGCCGGCTGGAACCGCTGGCCGCGGCGGCGCACTTCCTGCACGGGGTGGAGTATCCCACGGGCATGCTGCGCTGGGCCTGGAGCCGCCTGATGGAGAACCATCCGCACGATTCCATCTGCGGTTGCAGCATCGACACGGTACACACCGAAATGGTGGCACGCTTTTCCGAAGTGGTCGAAAGTGCCGAGCAGCAGCTGCATCGCTCGCTGCGTGACCTGTTGCCTTTCTTCGCCCCGGAGAAGGCCCAGGACACGGATACGGCGCTGGCCGTGTTCAACAGCCTGCCCTGGCGGCGCAGCCAGGTTGTGAGCCGGCTGGTGATCCTGCTGCCCGGCCAGCCGCATATCGAGACCATGGATCTGGTGGACGAGGACGGCGTCAGCGTGCCCTTCGAGCTGGTGGAGCGCCACTGGCTCGAGCGTTTCTGGGCCATTGACTATCGTGCCCAGCTGGATCTTGACTCACAACTGCTTCAGCGTGATACCTACCTGGACAGGATGGGTGACCGCATCCGTCGCACCGACGCGCCCGAGGATGGCGCCGATCAGTTCGCCGTGATCCGCTTCCTCGCCGACGATGTGCCGGGGCTGGGACATCGCCGTTACTTCCTCAAGGAAAAGGCCGAGCCCTCACTGGCCGTGGCCCCCGCACCCCGGAATCCGGTCGTGGCCGATGGCAACACCCTCAGCAACGGATTGGTACGGGTCCAGCTGGCCGCGGACGGCACCTTCCTGCTGGAAGATCTGCGCAATGGCCGGCGTTACCCTGGTCAGAATCTGCTGGAAGACATCGAAGACGCCGGCGACGAGTACGACTACAGCCCGGCCGCCACCAGCACCCGGATCACCAGCGCCGGAGTCGCAGGCCATGTGAGCCTGCTTCAGGATGGTGGCCTGGCGGGTGTGCTTGAGGCGCGTTTCGAACTGGAACTGCCGCGTGCGCTCGGTGAAGACCGCCAGGCACGCTGCACCGAAACCCTGGCCTGCCCGGTGCGGGTACTGCTGCGCCTGGACGCCGACAGCCCCCTGGTGCAGGTTGAGACACGCTTTGACAACCGGGTTGAAGACCACCGACTGCGCGCACTCTTCCCCTCGGACCTGGACTGTACCCGCATCCTCTCCGATGGGCAGTTCGTGGTCAACGACCGCCCGGTGACCCCGCCGGAAGGCAAGGACTGGGCCCAGCCGCCCACGGGCACGGTGCCCCAGCAGGACTTCAGCCTGCTGCAGCAGGGCGGGCAGGGGCTGGTGGTCTTCAATCAGGGTCTACCGGAGATGGCCGCCCTGCAGGAGGAACACGGCACGACCATGGCCCTGACCCTGCTGCGCGCCGTGGGTTGGCTGTCACGCGACGACTTTCCCACCCGCAACCACTGCAATGCGGGCCCGACCCTGCACACACCGGATGCCCAGTGCCCGGGAGAGCACACGCTGCGTTACGCCGTGCAGCCTCTGGTTGGCGACTGGCGCAAGGCGAAACTCAAGCGTACCTCGCTGGGCTGGCGTGCTCCGCTGATGCTGCGTCAGGGTGTGGCCGAGGGCAGTGTCGCGGGAGGACAAGGCCTGCTGGAGCTGGAAGGTCCGGAAATCGTGATCAGCGCCGTCAAGCGCCACGAGGAGCGTGATTCGCTGGTGATCCGCGTCTACAATCAGTCCGACGATCCGCGCCCGGCCCAGTTGCGTCTGGGCGTGACCGCCAGCGTCGCCTGGCGCCTGAACCTGCTGGAGGAGCGCATGGTCGAGCTTGAAATGACCGACCCCCGCTGCCTGAGCCTGCTTCTGCGCGGCCACGAGATCACCACCGTCGAAATCGAGCTGCCATGACAGAGTGCATCCTGTGATGCAGCGGCCGTTGCGACCCGGCAGTCAGCCGGGCCGCGGTTCCGTCGTGCCGTGGACCCGGGTGGGATCTTCACTTGAGCAGGGTCATCCGCAGCGATGAATGGCCCGATGGGGTTTCCAGCAGGCAGAGATATGTGCCACTGGGCAGGGCGGAAGCATCAAAGCGCAGACTGTGTGCGCCCGGGGCCTGCGGGCCGTCCAGCAAACTGCTCACCAGCCGACCCCGCAGGTCGAAGATGCGCAGTGATGCATGCTGTGCGTCCTCGAGGGAGAAATGGATCAGCGTGGCGGGATTGAACGGGTTGGGCGTGTTCGCCCTAAGCCCGAAGTCCGAGGGCAGGCGGGTCTCCCCGGGAATCAAGCCGGTGGTCTGATGGTACTCGAGCACCAGAATGCCGTCCTCCAGATCGGCGACATGGACACGGCCATTGGCGAAGGCAACTTCCACGGCGTAACCCGAGGAATAGTACCCAGCCAGGACGGGTGAGGTCGGGTCGCTGATGTCGATGATGCGAACGCCCTGCTGGTCGTCGGCCATGTAGACCAGATTGTCGCCCAGCGCCAGATCCCAGGGATTGCCGGGAGTGATGTACCAGCCCAGTTCCTGTGGCTGGGCGGGGTCGCTGCCATCCAGAATTCTCAGGCCTCCGTAATGATCGGCCGCGAAGACTCCGCTGTCGTCCGCGACAATGGCGTAAACGGCATTCTGGGACGCATCGAAGCCGACTTCCTGCGGTTCGCTGGGGTCGCTCACATCAATCGCCCGAATGCCTTCGAAACTGTCGGCGACCCAGAGCACGTTTCCATGAACGGCCACGCCGGCCGCGCTGCCCGGAGTATCCAAACCACCCAGAACGGCCGGTGCCTCGGGGTGTGTGACATCCACGATGCGGATGCCGGTCCAGCCGTCCGCCAGATAGGCCCTGCCGTTGCTCACCACCACATCGTTGGTGTTGGTCCCGGATCCCAGACTGCCCACGATCACCGGGTTGGCGGGGTCGTGCAGGTCCACGATGCAGAGGCCGGCAAACCCACAGGCCAGATAGGCCAGTTCTCCCTCCACCGCTATCGCCATGATCGCTCCGGGTGCCTGCAGACTGCTCAGCGATACGGGGCGGGTGGGCGACGAGAAATCGACGATTTCCAGGTCCATGGCTCCCATGAGGACCAACGAGCCCGAGACTGCGATCGCCTGCCCGAGAGTCTCATGACTGCCCACCAGCGTGCAGTTCTCGGATTGCTGTGCCTCACCCGTCTCGGTCCAGAACAGAGACAAGGCGCCAATGACCACGATCAGCAGGCGATTCATGCGAGTTTCCCTTCGGATAGTCCAATTGCCAGCAGGTTAGAACCGTGCTCCCAAGGATGCAAGCGAAGAATGGCAGGCCCGCCCAGACCTCCCCTTGCGTTGTGAGAAAACCCTTGTCTGCGATCGCCCCCGCTGAAGACAGGCAGCCAAGCCCTTGCATGGATGAATACTCACAAGACACGGCGCTTCGCAACGCAGGCGAAGCTACAGTGATGACGTGCCCGCATTCTGGATCGCCGCCCGCCTTGAAAGTTCGGTGACGCTTTCGGGGCGACAGGAGTCCCAATGAGCGTATCACCACTCCATTCTTCTTGACATCGCTCCGAAGGAAAGGCGGCATGCATGCCAATTGAAACGACTCACTTTTCGCTGATCTCCCCAGTAACCGATCAACCGAGGTCTCGGGTGACGCGGTGGTGGACGAAACGGTGGACGAGATGTCGGTCACGGCGGTGATCGTGTTGACGGTCGAAGGAACGGTCCCTTCAACCGTCGCCGTGCTGATCATCCCGACCCACGCCCCAACGGTCCCCGCGTCGGCCGCGGCGGTCGACGCGGATGGAGCAAAAAAGGCCCGGAACACGTCCGGGCCTTGAGGGGTCGAGGATGTCCCGGTCTCAGCGTTTCTTCTTCATGGGCATCGTCGGGCTGGCAGGGACCACGATGGGAGCTCCGTTGTCGAACATGCCTTTGCTGAAGTGCTGCTGCAGTGCCGAGAGCACGTTGAACAGCGTGTAGTACAGGGTCAGGCCGCTGGGGAAGTTGTTGAACAGCATCAGCATGAAGACGGGCATGAAGTACAGCATCATCTTCTGCGTGGGGTCGTTGCCCGTGGCGGTCATCTTCGACATGAAGTACGAGGAGATGGCCATCAGAATCGGCAGCAGACCCACACCGGAGCCGTAGAGCGGCAGGGTGAAGGGCAACCGGAAGATCACATCGGGTGCCGAAAGGTCATTGATCCAGCCGAAGAAACTGGCGCCGCGCAGTTCGAACTCGCTGCGGAACACGAAGAACAGCGCGAAGAACAGGGGCATCTGCAGCAGCATCGGCAGGCAGGAGCCGAAGGGATTGACCTTGTGCTCCTGGTAGAGCTTCATGGTCTCTTCCTGCATCTTCTTGGGGTTGCTCTTGTGCTTGGCCTTGACCTCGTCCAGCAAGGGCTTGATGCGCTGCATTTCCTTCATGCTCTTGTAGCTCTTGTGAGTCAAGGGGAACACGGCCAGTTTCACCAGCACGCTGAAGATGATGATGATGATGCCGTAGTTCTCAATGAATCCGTGCAGAAAGAGGAAGACCCACTTCACCAGCGCGGCGAAGGGACGGATCACGGGCCACATGAAACCCATCACGCCCAGGCTGGTGCGGGTCATGATCGCCTTTTCCAGCGACGGGTCCACCGGATCCATCGCGGGTACGGTGAGCGGACCCAGGAAGAGCAGGAAGCGGTCGTTGATCTCCTCGCTGTTCTGCAGGGGCATTTCCATGGTCCAGGAGTAACCTGGGACATGCTTCGCAGCGCCCGGGTTCAGGCGCTGGGCGAAGACATCCACGGCCGTGGCCGACCGTCCCTGCGGAACCACCGACGCAGCGAAGTACTTGTTGCGAACCGTGATCCAGCCCAGGTTGCCCTTGAAGGACTCGCCCAGGCTTTCCTTCTTCATGCCCAGCGAGAAGTTCTGTACTTCGCTGCCGACCATCACCACCGCTTCGGAGTAGGTGGCGTCCTGCAGGGTGTCCAGCTCGGTGACCTGGAGGGGAATTTCCCAGCCCAGCGTATACGCGGCATTGCGCAGGCGCTCCTTCAGGCCGCCCACGTGCAGGCCCATCTCGATGCCATAGGTCGAGCCATTGAAGGTGAACACCTTCTCCATCACCCGACCTTCGTCGTCCGTGAAGCGGAAGGCCAACTGGGCGGTCTCGTCTCCGGTGAGCACCAGATCGGTGTCCGGCACGGGCATGAAGTCGATCTCGGCCCCGTTGATGTTCAGTCCATCCAGATTGAATGCCGGATTCAGGTTGGACTGGAACCCGTCGATCAGACTGACGGAGGTGCCGTAATACGACTTGAGACCCTTGAGTTCGAAACTGCGCAACTGGGCGCCGCGTGTCGAGAAGCGGGCCGTGTACAGGTCGGTGTCAACGGTCAGGGTCCGCTCGGGTTGGGGAGTTCCCTCGAAGGGCAGATGGGTCACCGGAGCTGTATTCAGCGCGGCCTCTTCGGGAGCGGCCACAGGCGTGGCCGCCATGGTCCGCAAGGTATCCCCGGGCAGGATCCCGTTTTCCTCGGCGGGCGTCGCGGGCATCGAGCTCGCATCGGCCTCCACCACCTGCTCGGTCCGCTTCTGTCCCGGCTCCGGCAGACCGGCCATCTTGCGGTAGTGGGACGTATTCATGTAGAGGATGACCGCGCTGATCAACACGAATGCCAGAATGGTGCGTTTGTCCATCCGAGTGAGGTTCTCCGTTGTGAGTCCGAAAGGCCCCGGGCCGGTCGGAATTCAGGGGTGGTCGACGCCGCCGTCGGACCAGGGATTGCATCTCAGCAGGCGCCAGCAACTCTTGGCCAGGGCCTTGAAGAAAGAGTACTTGCCAAAGGCTTCCACCGCATACTGGGAACAGCTTGGGTAGTAGCGGCAGCGGGGTGCCAGCAGAGGCGACACGAATCGCTGGTAGGTGCGAATGACGCCCACGGCCAGCCATTTCATTGGGCTGGTGGAGCAGGTTGCGGAGTCTTTGCCGCTTGCAGATGACGCCGGATGCGCCGGGTGATCTGTTCCAGGTCCTTCAGGAAACTGGCGTGATCGGCCAGACCCACCTTCGGCCGGATGTAGATGACCCAGTCCCGCTGCTCCGGAAACCACTCGCGATGCAGGCGAAAGATGTCCCGCAGGCGACGTTTGGCCAGGTTGCGATCCACGGCCCGACCGTAACGCCGGGGAATGACGAAAGCCACCAGCGACGAACCCGGCAGATGGTACACGCTCAGCAACGCACCGTGCACGCGCAATCCCTTGGCGAAGAGTTCCGTGATGCGCGCGGAACTCTTGAGCATCCGGGACCGCGGCAGGGTGGCGCGCTGGGCGGCCTTGCTGTGGTTCGCAGTGGTGGACGGGTCGCTCGTGCTGGCAGTGGATGGCCCCGATTGGGGATCCACCGAGTGCTGGCTGGTCATGGTTCACAGGGGAGCATGGATGCGTCCCTCCCGGCCGGCATGCGTCCCCGGCAGAGGGGCCGGGGAGGCAGGTCCGGTGCGGGTATTCCCCCGGGAAGCGGGAAACCCGCACTGGGCCGGCTTAGAGCTTGGGATCGCTGACGGTCAGGCGCTTGCGGCCTTTCCGACGACGGGCGGCAAGTACGTTGCGTCCGCTGGGTGTGGCCATGCGGGCACGGAAACCGTGCTTGTTGCGCCGTTTGCGATTACTTGGCTGAAAGGTGCGCTTCATGCCTCACCCCCTCGATTGGATTCGTTCAATTCGCAGAGCCGGTGATTATAGCATTGGACCGATGGCGAGTCAACGGTCCGCTTGAAGCAGGACGGGCGAAACCTTGCGCTATGCTTGGTCATACTCTATAATTCCCCGCTCCGGCCGCCAGAAGGCCGGACAGACGCACGACCATCCGGGAGACTGTCCTGGTGAAAACAAGATCCTTGGAATCCCTGCCCCTGGGGCTGGATGCCCGCGAAGCCGCCGTGCTGCGCGAGGTCATCCACACCTTCATCGTGACCGCCAAGCCCGTCGGCTCGCGAACACTGAGCAAGATTCCCGACATGGACCTCAGTCCGGCCACCATCCGCAACGTGATGGCCGATCTCGAGGAACGCGGGCTGCTGGCCCATCCTCATACCAGCGCGGGGCGTGTTCCCACCGATCTGGGCTATCGGATCTATGTCAACTACCTGATGAAGCAGGAAAGCCTGGGCTCGGCCGAGCGCCAGATGATTGCCGCCAATGTCCAGGAGCTGATGCCGGACATCAAGGCGATCATGGAGCGCACCGCGCACATGCTCTCGGTCATCAGCAACAATCTGGGCGTGGTGCTGGCACCCTCCTTCGAGGACGGCAAGCTGGAGCGCCTGGATCTGGTGCCCCTCTCGCGTCATCGCCTGTTGGTGGTGGTCTCGGTGGCGGCCGGGCTGGCGCGCACGGTCACTCTCGAAATGGAGAGCACACTCAAGGCCGAAGACCTGCCCCAGGTATCGCGCTTCATCCAGAGCCGGCTCGCGGGACTGACCTTCCGCGAGATCAAGGACACCATCCATGACCGCCTGGCCGACATTCCGGGCATGGGGCGCGACATCGCGCGGCTCTTCATCCAGAGTACCCAACGCCTGTTCAGCACGGTGCCGCGTGACGCCATTTTCCTGCAGGGCGCGGGAAATCTGCTGGACGCGCCCGAGTTCCGCGAGGACAGTTACCGCAACGTGATCGAGATCATCGAAGACCACGACATGATCATGCACCTGGTGAATCCGCATCTGGATGACCCATTCTCGATCACCATCGGGCGGGAAAATGAACTGGACCAGGCCACGGCCTACGGTCTGGTGACGGCGAATTTCCATGTGGGAAGTCTGCCCGGCGTGCTGGGGGTCATCGGCCCCCGCCGCATGCAGTACGCACGACTCGAAGGCCTGGTCCGCTATACCGCAGGCCTGATCAGCAAAGGTTTCGGCGAGGATCGTTGACGACACATCGGTCCGGCTTGCAGTGCCGGACACGCGGTCATTCCGACTTGCCCCAGAGAGAGGAGATCGACCATGCCCGAGAGCGCGTCGACCCAGGACACCCCCGAAAGCGAAGAGTTTCGCGAGGAGCTGCTGCCCGAGAATGAAATCGGCCAGGACAGCGGACCGGACGCCACGGACAATGCGAGCCCTGAAGACCCGGCTCCCGAATCAGGAGCCGCCATGCAGACAGAACTGGAAGAACTGCGGCGCACGGTGGCCGAGCTGAACGACCGCCACCTGCGCTGCCTGGCCGAGTTCGACAATTTCCGCCGTCGCAGCCAGGGCGAACGGGGACGCTGGCACCGCGAAGCCCAGGAAGATGTGCTGCTGAGTCTGCTGCCCGTCAGGGACGATCTGGAACGCATGCTGAATCAGCCGGTCGAGTCTCTCGGACTGGAGAGCCTGCTGGATGGCCTGCGTCTGGTGTCCGGCAAGTTGGTGCGCGGTCTGGAACAGTATGGACTGAATGCCTTCGATTCCGTGGGACAGACCTTCGATCCCGAACTGCACGACGCGCTGACCACCGTCTGCGTGCCCGACAAGGCCGACGATGAAATCATCATGGAACACCTGCGCGGCTACCGGATGGGAGACCGCGTGATCCGCCACGCCCAGGTCGTGGTGAACAAGCTGGAATCCGCGGACCCCCCGGCGGACAGCTCCGCCGGCAACGAGGAAAACTGACGGATGAGCAAGCGCGATTATTATGAAGTGCTCGGTATCGCCCGTGATGCGGACACGTCCGAGATCAAGAAGGCCTACCGCAAGCTGGCGCTCAAGTATCACCCGGACAAGAACAAGGAAGCCGGCGCCGAAGAGCGATTCAAGGAAGTCTCCGAAGCCTACTCCGTGCTCTCCGACGAGCAGAAACGGGGGCGTTACGACCAATTCGGACACGCGGGCACCGACGCCAATTTCGGTGGTGGCGCCAACCACTTTGACTTCGACCTCTCCGATGCCCTGCGCACCTTCATGTCTGGCTTCGGGGATCTGGGCGACATCTTCGGTGGTGGTGGCCAGCGCGGTGGGGGCAAGCCCTCGGGTCGGGACATCCAGATCACGCTCAAGCTCAGTCTGGAAGAAGTGGCCGAGGGGGTCGAGAAGACCCTGAAGCTCAAGATCCAGAAACCGTGCGCCACCTGTTCAGGAAGTGGTGCGGCCAGTGGCAGCCAACCGATCACCTGTCCCTACTGCAAGGGTGCGGGGCGCATTCGTCAGGTCAGCCGCAGCATTTTCGGCATGGTCGAAAATGTGGGCGTGTGCCGGAACTGCAGCGGCGAGGGCACGATGATCAGTTCACCCTGCACCACCTGCAATGGCACGGGGCTGGAAAAGGGTGACACCACCATCAAGCTGAACATTCCTCCGGGCGTGAGCCAGGGGAACTTCATGCGCCTGCGAGGGCAGGGAAACCATGGCCCCCGCGGTGGCGCACAGGGCGATGTGATCGTGGTCTTCGAGGAAGAGGAACACCGCTACTTCGAGCGCCACGGCGAAGACATCCTGTATTACCTGCAGGTCTCGATGCCGCTGGCCGCGCTGGGTGGTGAAGTGACCGTGCCCGTGCTCGGCGGGGAAGCCCGTCTGACCGTGCCCGCCGGTACCCAGTCCGAGGCTCTGCTGCGTCTGCGTGGCAAGGGCATCCGCTCCAGTCGGGGCAGTCGTCGCGGGGACCAACTGGTGAAGGTGGTTGTCCACACTCCGACCTCTCTGGGCTCCGAAAGCAAAAAACTGTTCGAAAAATTGGCCACTCAGGCGGACATCAATCCCAGAACCACCGAAGAGGGCTTTTTCCAGAAGTTGAAGCAGCATTTATTCGGGTGACCGGGGCCGGTTCCCCGTGTCGCTTTTGGCGCCGCGGCTCCAGCAGCGCCCAGCAGTCCGGCGACAGACTCCCTGTGCGTGTCGCACACGGGCCGGACGCTGACTTTTGCCTAAGGCACGGGTTTGGTAGTTTTGCGCCTTGATCTGACTTCCCGGGAACGACGATTGGTACTGGCGGTCTGCGCCCTGATCTTCTGCGGCTATCTGCTGGCGGAAGTCGGCGAGCGTTTCCTGCCCCGTCCCGACTTCCGGCTTGACAGCCTGGACCGGGAGTTCATCCGTCTGACGGCAACGCTTCCCGGCGCCGGGTCAGTGGCCGCCACGCCAGCGGAACCGGGTCCGGTGGTCCTTAACCGGGATGGCGCGGCTGAGCTGCAAAGCCTGCCCGGAATTGGTCCTTCCCGTGCGGCGGCCATTCTCGAGTTGCGTCAGCGACTGGGTCGATTCTCATCCCTTGAGGACCTGTTGCAGGTGAAAGGCATCGGTCCGGCCACCTTGAACCGCATGCGCAGCCGTCTGGTGCTGGATGCGTCCCCGGCGGATTCCATTTCTGTTGCCAAGGTTTCCAGAACACAGGAGTAAGGCATGTCCGGCAAGAACGTGGGCGGTGGCAGCATTTTTCTGAAGATCCTGATCGTGCTGCTGATCGGGGTGCTGTACATCTCCGTGGACCTGCCCTCCAGGCAGTGGAAGAAACAAGCCGCGGATCTGAAAGAAGCCCGTCTTCGGATGGAAAACCTCAACACGGCGGCCCTGCAGTACCTCTACTTCAATCGGCGGTTTCCCAAGACCTACGATGACATGAAGGCCAGTCTGGACACCTGCATTCTGCACATGCCCCCGGTCACCTTCTCGTACGATGACAAGCAGCTTGATCCGGACAACCCCCGCGACAGCCTGCTTGTCTCCGCGGAAGACACCATGCGCATCCAGTCCTTCGCGCTGAGCGAGAATCTCAGCCGGACCCTCGAGGACGGGCGTACCCTGAAGCACACCATGATCTGGGCCACGATGAAACCCCAGTACAGCGCACTGGGCACGGACACGCTCCATCTGTACTGCGAGCAGCCCATCATCGTGAAGCGCCGGGGCGCGGGGGCTCGCGATTTCAGCCTGTGGGCCTCGGCTCCCGCGCGCTTCGATCGCGCCGTGGGCGGCATGACGCGGGGCGATTCGAGCTTCATCAAGGCCACCGACTTCAGCTTCAGCATGAACTTCGACGACATCTTCACCTGCCCCACCACCGGCAAGCCTTTCGAGTTCAAGCATGTGGCCAAGTACACCTACAAGGGTGAACTGCTCTTCGAGCTGGACGGCCAGGAGGGGCAGCCCGTGAATGCTCGAAACCAGCAGGAAGGGTTCCTGTCCGCCGTGAAGACTCTCGTGTCCAATGAAGTGGCCCTGCGCTTCCAGAGTCTCACCGATTCGGCCAAGGCCGAAGGCAACGAGACCTATCAGGTCCCCGAAGACGCCAAGAACCAGATCGTGGTCAGCGAGATTCTCAATCGTCTGAACACTCTGAAGCCCCGTCAGAAATTCTCGCTGACCTCCGAGAAGACTCAGGTGGCACGCGCCGATTCCAGTGACTACTTCGACAACCCAGCCATGGCCGAGCGGACCCTGTTCCCCGAAACCTCCGATGGCAGCCAGGGAGCCCAGTTCAAGACCTTGCTGGCCAGCCCCGCCGTGCAGGAGCTGCTGCCCCGACTGGTTCTTGACACACGCCTCGAGCCGGTGCGCATCGATACGGTGGGTGTCGCGATCTACAGTCCCATCGTCGGGAATGAGAGTTATCTCTCCGGCTGGAAGAAGATTTTCGAGGTGGATCCGCCCGAGAATCACGGCTCGATCTACAACGGCACGAGCTCCTGGGAGTAATGCCCGTCGGGCCGCCATGGCCGTCTGGAGACTCCGGACCCCGAAAAGGTGCAGACCATGGCCTCAAGTCCACTGCTGCTGACCGTCGACAGCCAACGCCTCCTGATCCACACACCCGATGGAGACATTTCCATCGATCTGCCATTCGTGCTGCGACCCGAGCTGCTGCACAAGTCGGATCTGGCCGAACTCTTCGCCGAAAAACTTGGCGAACGTCTGCCGAACACGGTGGAGCGCTCCGGACCCGTGCGCATCGAGATTCCCCTCGACTGGGGAAGTGTGCTGCTGGACCTCCCCTGCGACGGCCTCGAGGACATGGAGAACCCACTCAGCCACCTGGAGTGGGAACTGGAGCGCAATGCTCCCGAATCCGCACACAACTATCTGCTGGACTACCAGAATCCCGTCGGTTCACGCGTCCGGCTGGTTGCGGTGCGCAAACCCGTCGAGGAGTTTCTCGGGCGCAGTTTCAGCGCCATGGGGTATACGCCGGTCAGTTTCGAAGTACTGGACCTGAAGGGTCAGCGCTGGACCTTTGACCCTGTCCGTGCCCGCCAACTGCAGCAGGCTCACTCCAGGGAAAGCTGGAAACCCGTTCCCCTGCTGGCCTGGTTGCTGCCGGTGGTGCTCGTGCTCTGCGGAGGCGCGTTGGGGCTGGGGTGGTGGCTGGGCCAGGATCCGGTTGGTGACGAACCCATGCGAGCCTCGGGACAGGAAGAGGGCATGCCCGTTCCGGCCGACAGTCTGAAAGTGGGCGAACCCCGTGCAGGCGAGACGACGGATGCGCTGACCTCAGCAGCCAGTCAGGTTCCGTCAAGCGAGAGTCGACCGGCCGCTGAAACGCCCGTTGTGCAGGTGGCCACGTCTCCCGCCAGGCCCTCGGGCAGTCCCGAACCAACGGGAAACCGTGAACGCTGGAATCTGCTGCTTGACCGGCTGGCGGCCGGTGAATCACGCCTGCCCGCATTTCTCTCGGTTCACAGCGATGGCATTCTGCTCAACGGCACCGTGGACCTGGCCGAACTGTTGACTCCCCTGGTACTGCGCCCAACCCAGGCGGGCGGCGAAGCCCGTTGGTACAGCTTCGCGACGGCCCTCGACCTTCCAGACGCCCAGACACCTCGCCACTTCCGGCTGGCCTCGCTCGCGAACCTGGGGGACTCCCTGTCCGCCCCCGTGGACCGTGTCATGCTGAGCCGCCGTCCCGCGGGCGGCTGGAATGTGGCGGTGCAACCCTGAGAACCTCACCATGATGAAAGTGCTCTTCGGCCGCTTCAAGGGGCGCAACCTGGCGGTACCTGCCGGGCTGGACGTGCGTCCCACCACGGGCCGCATGCGGGACTGGGTCTGCAACGTGCTGCGCGACCGCTTTCCCGGAATCACCGTGCTGGACCTGTTCGCCGGCAGTGGGAGTCTTGGGCTGCACGCACTCAGCCTTGGCGCACGGCACGTGACCTTCGTCGAGCAGGCGCCCATGGCTCTGCGGGCGATCCACCGCAATCTGGAGACGCTCGGTGTCACTTCTGGCGAAGCTCTGGTGCTGCGACGAAATGTTCTCCAGTACACAAAGGAGGCCGCCGGCCGCATAAAGGTGGAGCTGATTTTTGTCGATCCACCCTACGAAAGCGGACTGCTTCAGACCCTGGCCGAACAGCTTCGGCACAGTGAGTTGCTGCAACCGGGGGGCCTGCTGCTGCTGGAACATCCCACCGGTCTGGACCTGGACCTGGCCCCGCTGAGTCTGTGGAAGAAGAAGACCTTCGGACGAAGCACAATTCAGATCTGGTGCAATGAACGAGATACGAGCGACGGATCCCCAGCTGCTGCTGGACAGGATTGAAGACCTACCGGCCCTTTCGCCGGTAGTCTCCCGTGTGCTCGGCCTGATCAACGACGACGACTCCACCGCCCGCCAGATCGCCGAGTTCGTGCAGAACGACACGGCCCTCACCCTGCGCATCCTCAAGGTGGTCAACTCCGCGTATTACGGGTTCAACCATCGCATTTCCACCGTGAGCCAGGCGGTTGTTTTGCTGGGTCACGACACCATCAAGTCGATCGTGCTCTCCACGAACGTGATCGAGATGATGGTGGAGAACACGGGCACCATCGCCGACCTCAAGAGGCTCTGGGAACGCTCGCTGTTCAGTGCGGTCGCGGGTCGCAAGCTGGCGCGCATGTTGAATTACGGCGCTCCCGAAGAAGTCTTCATGGCCTGCCTGCTGATGGATGTGGGCATGCTGGTGCAGTTGCGCATCCATGGAGACGCCTACGGCGAGATCCTGTCCAAGGACATCCGCCATGGTGAAGACATTTTGATCACAGAAAGCAGCCAGCTGGATTTCAGTCACGAGGTGATGGGCGAGGCGGTGCTGCGCCGCTGGGGGCTGCCCGAGGTGCTCACCCGTCCGGTACTGTATCACCACCAGTTGCGCGACGTGGACCGTGAAGAACCTGAGATGCGCCAGCTCTGCCAGCTGGTGCATCTGGCGCGTCTGGCGGGGCGCATCTTCTATTCACCGCGGGTGGGCATGGCGCTCACCGATTTCCGGCGTGATTCGGGAACCCTGATCCAGATGCAGCCCGACGCGGTGGACGAATTCTTCCGCGGCATCAAGGATGAGGTGCTGGAAGTCGCCCAGCAGTACGGCTTCGAGATCCGCAATCTGCCCAGTTATACCGAATTGCTCGATGAAGCCAATCAGGAACTGGCGGACCTCAACCAGACCTACGAGCGCATGAATCGCGAACTGCAGGAAGCCAAGCAGGAAGCCGAGGAACTGGCGCTGAAACTGCGTGCGGCCAACGAGATCCTGCAGCAGATGGCCAATCACGACGCGCTCACCGGGTTGTACAACCGACGCTACTTCGACGAGTTCGTCCAGCGCGAATTCGAGCGCAGCCGGCGCTACCGGCGCACGATGGCCTTCATTCTGATCGACATCGACCACTTCAAAGCGGTCAACGACAATTACGGCCACCAGATGGGCGACACGGTACTGCGCCAGATGGGCGAGCTGTTGCGCGCGCTGATCCGCGGTTCCGACATGGCGGCCCGCTACGGCGGGGAAGAGATGGTGGTGATCCTGCCCGAAACCAACCTCTACTCGGCACGCATCGCCGCCGAGAAGATCCGTCGCGCCGTGGAAAAGCACGAGTTCCCCTGGCGCCCGCGCGAGCCCCTGCATGTCACCATCAGCATGGGGCTGGCCGGCCACGACGAGAACAGCACCTGGACCAGCGCCGAGGAAATGATCGCCCAGGCCGACAAGTGCCTCTATCGCGCCAAGGACGAAGGGCGCAATCGGATCTGCTTCTGACCGTTGCCCGTGACGGACTCCCCGAGCGAATGGCCAGCCCGCACCGGTGCCGGATTTCTCTATATTCGGCGCGCACCGGCCCCCACACGGGCCCCAGGTTCAACCATCCATCCTTGACCGGAGAACTACACATGGCCCCCTCCCGACTGATCGGGCGCCTGGCGTCCCTGTTGCTGCTGCTGACCGTGAGCGCCTGCAGTACCGTGCCCATCACGGGCCGCAAACAGCTGAACCTGATTCCCATCTCCACCATGAATTCCATGAGTGCCACCGAGTACGGCAACTTCCTCAGTGGAGCACAGCTGAGCACCAACGCGATCCAGACCGACATGGTCCGGCGAGTGGGCGAGCGTGTGCAGGCTGCCGTGGAGCGCTACTTCACCAGCAAGGGCATGGCCGGTGAGCTGAGCAATTACGACTGGACCTTCAATCTGGTCGAAGACCCGCAATTGAATGCCTGGTGCATGCCCGGCGGCCGCGTCGTGGTGTACACGGGAATCCTGCCCGTGACCCAGGACGAGAACGGACTGGCCGTGGTGATGGGTCACGAAATCGCCCACGCCATCGCCGGACACGGCAACGAGCGCATGAGTCAGGGCATGATTCAGCAATTGGGCGGCGTGGCCCTGGACAAGGCGCTTGAGCAGAAGCCCGCCGAGACCCGGGGCCTGTGGCAGGGTGTCTACGGCATCAGCAGCACCGTGGGCTACATGCTGCCCAACAGCCGCAATCAGGAGAGCGAAGCCGACGAGCTGGGCCTGATCTTCATGACCATGGCCGGATACGACCCCCACGCCGCCATCCCCTTCTGGGAGCGCATGTCCGCCGCCGCCGGCGGCGCCGCGCCCCCCGAGTTCCTCAGCACGCACCCCTCGGACGCCACCCGCATCGAGCACATCCGCAAGCTGCTGCCCAAGGCGCTGAGCTACCAGAACAAGTAACCGCGGCACTCACGACGTGATATAAAGGGCCGATCAAGCGATCGGCCCTTTCTCTCATTCGCTACTTCCCACTCAGCAAGACCGTACAATGGGAGACATTCACAGCGTCCACCACGAAACGTGCGTCTCAACCAACGCATGGTCGGCACAACACACACCAATGTTTGCTGGCAACCCCAAGCGCTAACGCCTGCCGGCAACCTCAGCGCCAACGGCGCGCCCAAACCCAGCCCGGGGCAACGCCCCGGGGTCTCGGGCACCGACTCCCCCACCGCGGGGGCTTCACCGCCTCCTGCATGGTGGTGCGAAGTACCACGCGTTCCATCGATGCATGATGGCGCACCGCATCCTTCACCTCCGCGGCGGTCGCTTCGTGGTGCGGGAGACTTCTTGGCGCGGGCCATCCCAGCCAGATGTCTTCAGGCTCTCTCGATGAGATCCGCACTTCAAGATTGCTGGAGTCGGCAACCCGCCATGGAGATCTGTTGATTTTCCCATTGCTCCAGATGCTCGCCCTTGTTATCGTCGGCCCGCCTTCAGCGCCCCGAGGATCGGAACGACATCCGGTTCCGGGCGGCGTCAAGGTGCGGATGGCCGTCGCCGGATTCCGCCTTCATGCGTTTCTGTGTATGGAGGCCCGATGGCGGCCGCGAACCGTGATCCAGGCAACGACGGACACACCCTTCTCTACGCCGACTGCCAGTGCTGCCCGCGCCGCTGCCGGGTCGACCGTCTGGCTGGGCAGCTGGGCTTCTGCCGCATCGGGGCCCGGATCCGGGTGTCACACAGTGGGCTGCACTTCGGCGAAGAGCCGCCGATCACCGGCAGCCGTGGGTCGGGCACCGTGTTTCTCACGGGCTGCAACCTGCGTTGCGTCTTCTGTCAGAATCACCAGATCAGCCAGCAATTCAGCCGCCACGGGGACGCGGGGCTGAGCCCGCGCGAGCTGGCCCTGCGCATGCTCGAGCTGGAACGGCTGGGGGCACACAACATCAACCTGGTGTCCCCCTCGCACCAGCTTCATGGTCTGGCCGATGCCATCGTGGCCGCCCGTGAGCTGGGGCTGAGCGTGCCGATCGTCTACAATTCCAATGGCTACGATTCGGTCGAGGCGCTGCGGCGCATCCGCGGGCTGGTGCAGATCTACCTGCCGGACCTGAAATATCTGGACCTGGAACTGGCCCACGAGTATTCAGCCGCCGGCGACTATGCGGAGGTGGTGCCCGGGGTGCTGCGCGAGATGCAGGACCAGGTCGGCCAGCTGCAACTGGACGCTGACGGCATCGCCGAGCGCGGCCTGCTGGTGCGCCACCTGGTGCTGCCCGGTTGCGTGCAGAACACGCGCCGTTGCCTCGACTTCCTGGCGGAATTCTTCCCCCAGGTGCAGCTCAGCCTGATGGCCCAGTACTCGCCCCAGTACAAGGCGATCGGGATTCCCGGCATCGACCGGCCGCTGTCCGGGCTGGAGTACGAAGACGTGCTGGATCACGCCCTCGAGCTGGGCTTCGAGAACGCCTACATTCAGGAGCTGGAGAGCCAGGACCAGCACCTGCCCGACTTCTCCCGGGAACAGCCCTTTGATTTCGGCGAGACGGAAGCGCTCCTGCGCCGACCACCGGAGAGCGCCGCGCCCTAGGGCCCATCTCCATTCTTCAGCAGTTTCCGTCTGCTCGCACGGGGGATGATGCCAACCCGCACAGTGAGCACTCCGGGCGATTGGCCCCCGCTCAATCCTTGATTCGCAAGGGCGGTGTTTGCAGATTGTCGGCGCAAACGACAATCTGCAAGGTGGGTTCATGTATCATCCACGCCAACTTGAAGCAACGGCACGGAGTCTGTTCAACTCCTTTCCGGTGCTGACCCTGACGGGACCCCGGCAATCCGGAAAGACCACCCTGGTCAGGCATCTCTTCCCTGAGCTGGCCTATCTGAATCTGGAAGAGCCCCAGATCAGGGCCTTGATGGCCGCGGACCCGATCGCCTTTCTGGATGCCCATCCGCAGGGCATGCTGCTGGACGAAATCCAGCGACTTCCGGAACTGCTGAGCCACATCCAGGCTCGTGTGGACGCCAGGCCCGGAAACGGACAATTCGTCATCACGGGCAGTGAGCAGACCAGCCTTCGTTCGGGAGTCTCACAATCGCTGGCAGGCCGCACCGCGATGTTGCGCCTGCTGCCGCTCAGCATGGCGGAACTGGACATCGCCAACTCAGGAATGTCGGTCGAGGAACTGTTGTTTTCAGGATTCTACCCTCGGATTCAGCTGGAACACCAACCACCGTATCACGCACATTCCGCCTACATCCAGACCTATCTCGAACGGGACTTGCGCCAGCAGGGCGAGATCCGTCTGATGTCCACATTCCAGAGCTTTCTCGCACTGTGTGCCGGACGAGTCGGACAGCTGCTGAACCTGCATTCCATGGCCAACGAACTGGGCACAGCCACTTCCACACTGCGCAACTGGATCAGTCTGCTGGAAGATGCCTGCATCGTCTTCCTGCTGCAACCCTGGCACGCCAATCTTGGGAAGCGACTGGTGAAGACACCCAAACTCTACTTTCACGATGTCGGGCTTGCCAGTTTTCTGCTTGGGATCGAACACGCATCTCAATTGAACAACCACCCACTCAAGGGCAATCTCTTCGAAAATCTGTGTGTCAGCGAGGCTCTCAAGCATCGTTACAATCGCGGATTGCGAAGCAACCTTTTCTTCTATCGGGACAGTACGGGAAACGAAGTGGATCTGGTGCTTGAAAATGTGGCCGGACCCTTGCTGCTGGAGATCAAATCGTCACGCACCTTGCACCAGGATTCCGTCAAGGGAATGGCGGCCTTCATGCGGGCAACCGGTCAGTCAAATCCACAGCGTGTCATCGTGTATCAAGGAGAATCCCGCCCTTCGGCATTCGGTGCCCGGGCAATTCATCATACGGAGCTGGATCGGATTCTGGCCGAGAGCAATCCGGGGAATCCAGCAGGCACGCCGGATTCCCCGTGAGTATCCCTTGATTCGTGAGCCAGGCACGGCTCAGTCGCAGCAGTCCGGACCGCAGCACGGTTCACCGCCCGGCTTGACCGCCTGAATGGACGCACTGGTGACCAGATCATCCAGACCCATTCCGGGCGCCCACTTCTTCACCAGTTCGCGGCTGGAATCCTTCGGCACGATGCGCACCCGCTCGAAGCCCGCGGCCTCCATCAGCTCGCCCAGCACGGCCATGTGCTCGGCGCCCGAGACACAGGCGCTGTAGAGCTGCGTGTCGTTGCGGATCTCGTCGGGTATGGGCGCGGTGGCCACCACATCGCTGATCGCCAGCCGCCCGCCGGGCTTGAGCACACGAAAGGCTTCGCGGAAGACCCGGGCCTTGTCCGGACTCAGGTTGATCACGCAGTTCGAGAGGATCACATCCACCAGCCCATCGCCCACGGGCAGGTTCTCGATCTCGCCCAGACGGAAGTCCACCTGGGGAAAGTCGCCCTTCTCGGCATTGGCGCGGGCCTTGCTGACCATGTCGGGGGTCATGTCCACACCGATCACGAAGCCCTCCTTGCCCACCTTCAATGCGGCCAGGAAACAGTCCACACCGCCGCCGGCTCCCAGATCGAGCACGGTTTCGCCTGACTTCAGCTCGGCGATGGCCTGGGGGTTGCCACAGCCCAGGCCCATGTTGGCGCCCTCTGGCAGCAGGTCCAGGTCGGCCTGGCTGTAACCCATCAGGGTGGACAGTTCGGCGGTCAGTTGCAGGCCACTGTCGCCACAGCAGGTGTTGGGTCCGCAGCAGCCCTCGGCATTGGCGTTGGCCACGCTGGCGTAGCTCTTGCGCACGCCCTGGCGGATCTGGTCGAATTTCATGGTGCTCATGGATCTATCCTTTTGCTTGTGTTGTCACATCGATATGAGTCGCGGGATCGCAACAGTCGGCGCCCGGGGCACAGCATGCTCCGCCACCGGTCGCCCGTTCGAGCCCGCTGCGGAGGGTCTGGGAGAAGAAGTCGGCCAGGCTGGCGAGCACCTCGGGATCGACCCAGCAATCCATGTGGCGGCCGCGGCGTTCCATGCGGATCAGGCCGGTCTGGCGCAGTTCCTTGAGGTGATGGCTGACCGTGGAGGGCGCCAGATCCAGCTCCTCCATGATGTCGCCCACACAGGCGGGGGCATTGTCATGGACTTCGCAATGGGTGCCGGGCGGGCAGCAGTCCAGATGCTCGCGGAAGATCCGCAGCCGGTGAGGATTGCCCAGCGCGCGAAAACAGGAGGCCAGCTCCTCGGTGGTGAGAGTTCGATTGTTCGACATGCGTCGAAATAACGAGTCTGGAATCGGAAGAGTCAAGGGGGCGCGGAAGATTCAATCACACGTCATCAATGGAAGGGTCGTGTTCTTCGCTTTGCCAGAAGACAAAGTTGAGTCTTCATGGTGCCGTGAATCGAAACCCCGTGAAGCGCAAGGCGACCGGTCCCGAGAACCCCGTCAGGCTGATGCGCATGCGCACGGGGCGAAATGAATCCGGGATCCCATGGACCTCACGGTGACTGTCCAGCAGATTCACCCGTACTCTGTACCAAGGGGAATTCGGGATAGCGGTGATGGCCCAGGTGTACTGCGAACCAGCGGGCAGTGCAATCGGGTTCAACGGCATCGTGTAGCGGTAATACCCTTCATCAAGATCCACAGTATTGTTGCCATTCAGATCTTCTGTGTCTGGTATGATTTGATCGGAGTCCCTCGAGTTGCCCTCTGTTCCATGTGGATTTGTATCGCGGATGCTCCAGCCTCCATCATCAGGAGCCCGAAGATAGTCGTCGAATGACCACGGATCATTCACGCCACGGCTGAAATCGCCATCGACGTCCTCGAAATCATAGATATCGCCAAGCTGCACGATCATCTGTTCTTCAGTTCCGGTCCAGTTCGCCACTTCAACGGGTATCGGCCAATCCAGATCACGGCCTGACATCTGATCCAAGCCGACATCTTCAAAGGTTGTCAGCATGCCGTCATAATTGAAGTCTTCTGTATCCAAGAAGCCATTGGGAATGACATCCTCGCTGAACTGGCCCATGTCCAGAACCAGTGCGCCCTGGCTTGCCAGGGTATCCACCAGCATCAAGAACTCGACCTGTGTCGCGAAGTTGGTGAGGAAGTTGGTGACCCCGTTGCGCGTGGTCATGGAGCCGTAGCTGTCAGGGTCAATCTGAACCACACCAACCGAGTCGATGACGGCCCATGGATCGTACAGGCACTGAAGTACGCGGTACTCTGTCTCTTCGGCACCGGCATCAAACGCGACGGGGTCCAACTCCGAAAACAGAATCGGATCACTCAGTGTGAACCAATGGAAGCGTCCACGTTGGGTGGCGTTCTCGAATGGCAGGGAAGAACGTGCCCAGTCCATATGCCCGGTCAGCAGTGTGTCCTGCAGCACGATTTCCCCGTTCGAGTTGTTCCCATCATCGCAGGCGGAAAGAAGTCCAACTCCCACGACGGCGCAACAGAGAATCCAGGCCTTGCTCATCGATGAATCCTTCCAGACAATCTGAATTCTCGGTATACCGGAAATGAGAGCATCATACTTCGGGCCATTCCGGAGCTCAACTCAGCTGGCCCGACCGCGCCGGGTCAGTACCATGAAAGGCACCCACCACAGCGCGATCAACAGCATCACGATGGTATTCGAAGTCTTGCGGTCTTCCACAAGGAGTGACACCGCGATCATCGCCAATGCGAAAGCCAGGGCAATCAAAATGTTCAGGCTGCGCGCACGGTTTCTGGTCATGTCAGGCCCTTCGCGCTTCATTCGTGTCCGCTTCTGTCCACGGATCCGGGAATCTCCTCACTGGACGACAACCCCCGCCTTTCCCGCCTCCAGCCGACCGATCACGGCCGCCGAGGCGAAGCCTTCCTTGCGGAAGATGGACAGCACCTCGTCCGCCGCGTCCGGTGCGCAGCTCACCAGCAGGCCGCCGCTGGTCTGGGGGTCGGTCAGCAGCCATTTGTGGATCTCACTGTGTGCGCCCAGATCCACGTCGGCACCATAACTCTTCCAGTTGCGCTTGCTGGCGCCGGTCACGAAACCCGCTTCCGCCAATTCGAGAACGTGGGGCAGCAGAGGAATCGAGTTCCAGTCCAGACGAGCGTGCAGGCCGGAACCGCGGCAGAGTTCCAGCAGGTGGCCCAGCAGACCGAAACCCGTGACGTCCGTGATGGCGTGCACGTCGTCCATCAGCCCCAGGGGTGTGCCCGGGGTGTTGAGCTGGGTGGTGCTGGCGATCATGATGTCGTAGACCGCAGGCTCCAGCTTGTTTTCGCGCAGGGCGGCGCTGTGGATGCCCACGCCCAGCGCCTTGCCCAGAATCAGCACATCGCCGGCGCGGGCGGCGTCATTGCGCTTGACACGGCCGGGGTGGATCGAGCCAATGGCCACCAGCCCGTAGATCGGTTCCACGCTGTCAATGCTGTGGCCTCCCGCGATGGGAATGCCCGCCGCCCGGCAGACGCTCTCGCCCCCGGCCAGAATCTCACGGATGACTTCCGGGGCCAGCTTGTCGATGGGCATGGCCACCAGGGCCAGTGCGAAGAGCGGCTTGCCTCCCATGGCGTACACATCCGACAGGGCATTGGTCGCCGCGATCGCGCCGAAGTGGAAGGGATTGTCCACGATGGGCATGAAGAAATCCGTGGTGGCCACGATGGCGTGCTCGTCGCTCAGCTTGTACACGGCCGCGTCATCCCGCGATTCGTTGCCCACCAGCAAATCGGGCGGGACCAGTCCCTTGACCGTATCGGCCAGCAGACTCTCCAGCACGCCGGGCGCCAACTTGCAGCCGCAACCACCGCCGTGTGCCAGCCGGGTCAGGCGCATGTCCTGGGATTCCGAAAACATCTGATCCTCCATTGTTGACTCAGGCAGGGCGCGGTGTTCCGGTCAACGCAGCAGCGTGACTCGACCGGAAGCGCGCTCACCCCGTGCTTGCATGTCGTACAGAAAGATGCCGCTGGGCAACGCGTGTCCGCGGTCATCGGTACCGTCCCAGACCAGCTGCTGTTCGCCGGCCGGCAGCCAGTGGTCCACCAGTGTACGCACCCGTTGGCCGCGCAGATTGTACAGTACCAGACGGACGGCTGCCCCGTTCCCGTTGACCCAGTGGAAACGGGTCGCAGGGTTGAAAGGGTTCGGAGTCACCGAGACCACGCTGAAACTCGACGGTCGCGGATTCAAGGCGGTCTGCTGGGCCTGTGCCACGGCCAGGTCGGCCTGCTGGCGCAGGAAGCTGGCCAGCTCCGGGTCCAGACCGGCAGCCCAGGGCCAGTCGCTCACGTTCTCGTCAAAGAGCGTGGCCACGATGGTGCAGGCCGCGAGGAAGGTTCCGGACACTGCGGGATGATAGTTGTCGGCCGCCCAAAGCCCCAGCAGCGGGCGCTCGGCGTGCGCCAGTTGCCAGGCCAGACCTGCGGGGGCCACGGTGGCTTGGAACTGCTGGCCGAAACTGAAGTAGGCCGCGCTCACGCTGTCCTGCATCTCATCATAGTCGGCGAAGGGCGTGCTGCACTCGTCGCCGATGCACTGCTGCCCGCCCAGCCTCCAGCCCCAGGTCATGTAGAACAGGGTCTGGGCACCGGCGGCCCCGATCAGCGAGTCCAGGGTCGCGGCCGCGGGGCGGCTGCTGTTCTCGCGGTACCAGGGTATCACGGGCATCTGGCTCTGTTCCTGCAGCACCACCCAGTCCCAGCCCTCCGGGTCGGCGATGGCCTCCAGGGTGTTGGCGTGCTCCACGTGTTGGCTCCATGCGAAACCGCCGGGAGTGCTCTGGCCATGCTGAAGGAAGTGGCCACCCGCGTCGGCCAGATCGGCGACCATGCCGGGCAGATCATTGTAATAGGTATGGCTGTTTCCGATGAAGAGAACCCGCAGGCTCTGCTGGGCCCCTGCCTGCAGGACGCAGCAGAGCACCAGCAGGATGGACCGGAGGGTCGATGTCATGAGGCGTCTCCCGGTTGCGATGGCGGCTGGCAATCTGGCAATGCGCGGCGGTGAATTCCCCCGACTATCTCCGCCGGTCGCAGGTTGCCACGTGCTCTGAAGCAAATGATACTTGGTTCCCATTGTTCGAACTGACTAATTGGCGTCTCATGAGCGATTCCGTCAACCCGATCGTGCGCACCGTGCTGCCTCTGTTGCTGGTGCTGCAACTCTGCTTTCCATTCCTGCACCTGTGCCTGGAAGGGGAATGCGGCACCGCGGCCGGTCTGCACGGGTCCCACACTGCCCACGTGCATGAAAGCTCGGATCTGGCCTGCCTTCAGTCGGTGGAAGGCCCCTGTCAGGACATTCGCTTCGAACTGGATGGCTCCACCCCGCTGCATCCCTCGGGGCGAGGCCAGATTCTGGCTCCCCTGCCTTTCCAAAGCGGAAACCTTGACCTTCGCTTCAACTCACTGAGCGCGCTCGCGTCCCCATTGCGCAGTGCCGAACCTGTCGCCACCGCCCCTCTCGACCTGCAACGACGGAATCCCATCCTGCGCAGCTGAGAGTCTCTCCCCCTCTGTCCGACTCTTTCCATCCCTCAAGACCAGAACCGGAGATTCCTGATGACAGGACCCACCCGGCTGGCCCTCTGGCTGCTGCTCTGCGCTGCCGCCCGGGCCGCTGAATCCTTGCCCGCGTCCGAGACTGCCGGACGAGCTGACACCGTGTTGAGTTCCATGGACACCCTCGCGCTGGCCTGGGATCAGCTCGCAGGCCTTGCCTCAACCCATCCCTCGCTGCTGGCTGCGGAAGCGGCCGTCCGGGAAGCACGTTTCGCCCGGGCCGAGGCTGCGGGCCTGCCCGACCTCTCCGCCGAGGTGCGCCGTTTCAGCGCGGACCCCCGGGATGGCGGACCCGAGCGACCGGAAACCGAATTGGGACTGGCCCTTTCCCTCGACTGGCTCTGGACTCACTCCGCACGGCGGGATCAGGCGGAGGCGCTGCATGCTCGCCGCCAGCATGAACAGGCCGGTCTGGGGCGTGAGCTGACCTTCGCTCTGGGCGAGAGCTACTGGAGCCTGGTGCGCGATCAGGAAATGTCCCGGACCAGCAGCGAACTGGCTCAGCATCTTGAAGACCTGCTGCAGGTCGCGCGCACCCGTGTGCGTCTGGGAGATGCCCGACCGGTGGAAGCCTCCCAGGTGGAAATCGAAGCGCTCAAGGCCCGTCTGGAAGCGGACGGCTCAGCGGCCCAACTTGAGCTGAGTCGCACGCGTCTGGCCCGCTGGCTGACTCCCGCATCCGGCCTGCTGTGGGCGAGTTCGGATCCATTCCGGATCGAGCCGGCCGACGCGCTCCAGGATTCCGGTGATCCGCTGAGTGACAATCCGCGCCTGCGATCCGCGCAGGCGGATGTCGCGGAACAGGAAGCCACCCGGAAGCTGGAATGGCTGGGCATCCTGCCGCGACTGCAGCTCGAAGGCTCGCTTGAGCGTGCGGATGATCGACTGGCTCGCGGCATCGGAGTGGGGCTCGAGATTCCCCTGTTCACCCTCAACCGGGCAGGCATTGCGCGAAGCAAGGCGGGCCTGCAAAGAGCGCGCGCCGAATTGCAGGCGGAACGGCGCCGACTGGACGACGAGCTGGATACCGCCCGTTCCAACTTCCACTCCTCACAGGCACAGGCCGAATCCTGGCGGAAGCAGATCCTGCCCCGGGCCGAAGAAGCGGCGCTGGTGATGGAGCACACCTGGCAACTGGGAGAAACCGGCTTGCTGGAACTGATCGACGCCCAGCGTACCCTGGCGGAAACGAAGCGTGAAGCCATTCGGGTCTTCCACCAGGCACACCTTGACCGGCTGCGTCTGCAGCTGCTTCTCGAGAAGGAGAGCCACTGATGTATAAACGAATTCTTGTCCCTGGTCTGTTGGCGCTGGGCTTGCTCTGTGCAGCCTGCGGTGACCGTTCAGCAGACGATGTGTCCGGAGTGGAGACCGCTCACGATCACGCGGCACATGACACCGATGTCGCAGAGGGCGTTGGACATGATGACCACGCGGGCCACGATCACGCGGCTCATGCCGACGCCGGGATCTCCTCCGATGAAGGACACGACGCCCACGACGACCATGCGGGCCACGACCATGGTGCGGAGGAAGGCTCCGACCTGGACCGGCCGCTGGAAGAGCTTTTCGCCGCGGAGTGCGAGCACGCCATCAAGACCTGGCAGTGCGACGAATGCCGCTATGAAGTGGGCGTGGTGCGCGCCCCCGAAGAATTGTTCGAGCAGGGACTGCTGAAGATGGCGACGGTGGAATCCCGGGCCGTCGAGCTGCCGACCCGCCTGACCGGTGAAATCGTCTTTGATGAAGAACGGGTCAGCCACCTCGCCTCGACGGTTCCCGGTGTGATCCGCAAGGTTCACGTCTCCCTCGGTGATCGAGTGAGCAAGGGCCAGATTCTGCTCGAGCTTGAGAGTGCCGAAGCCGGTGAGGCCCGCGAAGCCTGGCTGGAAGCGGAAGCCGAGCTTGCCCTGGCGACCCGCGACCACGAGCGGATGCAGGAAATGCACAGCCAGAAGATCAGCTCGGAAAAGGAGTACCTGCGGGCGCAGCAGACTCTTGAGTCTGCCCGGATTCGGGTGGACACGGCGCTCAGCCGCCTGAGCTGGATGGGGCTGAATCCCGAAGACTCGCGCACACCCGATGGCAGCGGCCAGCAGGGGCGTGTGGTATTGCGGGCTCCCGCAGACGGCACGGTGCTGACGATGCACGCGGTGCCGGGCGAGACGACTCACCCCGAGGAAGCCCTGGCGACCGTGGGTGACAACCGTGTGCTCTGGGTCTGGTGTGATCTGTACGAGCGCGACATCTCCGCGTTTCTGGGACCCGACCGCGAAAAGACGAAGAGTGCGCGGGTTTCGGTGAAGGCCTGGCCCGGGATGGAGTTTCCCGGCACGGTGGACTTCGTCAGTCCCTCGATGGACCCGGTCACGCGCACGGCCAAGCTGCGGGTGGCCGTGGACAACCCGGATGGCCGCCTGATGGCCGGCATGTTCGCGAGCGTCAAGGTCGGTCTGCCCGGCAGCAGCTCGGTGGCCACCCTGCCGCAGGTGGCGATCTGCGAGGATGAGGGCCGGGCCTTCGTCTTCGTGCCACACGACAAGGACCACTTCGTGCGCCGTCCCGTCACCACGGGGCGTGCCTGGGGAGACCGCGTGGAGCTGCTGGAGGTGCCCACCGGCCTGGATGCCGTGGTGGCCGAGGGCGCGTTCCTGCTCAAATCCGACGTGCTGCGCTCGAAAATGGGCGCGGGCTGCGCCGACTAGGGGGTTTTCATGCGATTCTTTTCATGGCTGCTGCACAACCGCCTGCTGGTTGTGCTGTGCGCCTGTGTGATGCTGGTGGCGGGCGTGATTGCCTGGCGCAATCTCCCCATCGATGCCTTTCCCGATGTGACCAATACCCAGGTGATGATCCTGAGCCAGGCTCCCGGACTGGCGGCTACCGACGTGGAAGACCGGATCAGCTATCCGGTTGAACAGGTGATGCGCGGCCTGCCCCATGTGATCCAGGTGCGCTCGCTGTCCAAGGCCGGGCTGTCCCAGGTGGTGGTGATTTTCGAAGACGGCACCGACACCTACTGGACACGCCAGCAGGTTTTCGAGCGCCTCTCCGTGGTCCGCGAGCAGTTGCCCCCGGGTGTCGAGCCCGAGCTGGGGCCCATCAGTACCGGGCTGGGCGAGATCTTTCAGTACACGCTGGACAGTGACGCGGCCGATCCGATGGAATTGCGCACGATCCAGGACTGGCTGGTGGCGCCGCTGCTCAAGCCGATTCCCGGGGTGAACGAGGTCAACAGTTTTGGCGGCCTGGTGCGCCAGGTGCAGGTGCTGGTCTCGCCCGATCTGCTGCTGAAATACGGGCTGACTCTGGAAGACGTGGCCGAGGCTCTCGAGGCCAACAACGCCAACGCGGGCGGTGGGGTGGTCGTGCAGGGCTGGGAGCAAGTCCATCTGCGCGGCGTGGGTCTGCTGGAAGGCCCCGGTGATGTGGAGAACGTGGTGCTGCGCGCCAGCGACGGAACCCCGCTGCGGGTGGGCGACATCGCCGAGGTCGTGATCGGGGCCGAAACCCGTCAGGGCGCGGTCACCCGCGACGGACACGGCGAGGCGGTGGCGGGCATGATCATCATGCTCAAGGGCGAGAATGCCAAGGAAGTGGTGGGCCGGGTCAAGCAGGCGATTGGCCGGATCCAGCAGACCCTTCCCGAAGGCACGCAGCTGAATGTGTTCTACGATCGCACCACCCTGATCGAGGCCTGCATCCGCACGGTGCAGAATGCCCTGCTCGAGGGCGCGGTCTTCGTGATCCTGGTGCTGTTCCTCTTTCTGCGGGACCTGCGCTCGGCACTGATCGTGGTGCTGTCGCTGCCGCTGACCTTCCTGGCCAGTTTCATCGTGATGGGCTGGACGGGTCTCAGCAGCAACCTGATGAGCCTGGGCGGACTGGCCTTCTCGGTGGGCATGGTCGTGGATGCCTCGATCGTGGTGGTGGAAAACGTGAGACGCCATCTGGCCCACGCGCTGCCGGACATGCCCCGGAGGGAGGTCGTGGTGCGCGCCGTGAGGGAAGTGGCCAGCCCCGTGACCTTCTCGGTGCTGATCGTGGCCATTATCCTGGTGCCTCTGTATACGCTGCAGGGCATCGAAGGCAAGATGTTCGCGCCGCTGGCGTCCACCATGCTGATCGCCTTGCTGGTGTCGCTGGGCGTGGCCTTCACCATCATTCCAGCGCTCTCCGAGCTGCTGTTGAAACGCGGTCCTGAGCGTGAGTTCGGTTTCATGAAGGCCCTGCACGCGGGCTACCTGCGCCTGCTGGAGCGTGCGCTGGCCCGGCCGCGCACCACAATGGCACTCTCGCTGGCCACCCTGGTGCTCGCCCTGGGCCTGTTGCCCCGGATCGGCACCGAGTTCATGCCGCCGCTGGATGAAGGCGCGATCGCGATCAACATCGTGCGGCTGCCCAATGCCTCGCTGGAAGGGGCCGTCAAGGTGTCCACTCTGATCGAGAAGCGCCTGGCGGTCTACCCCGAAGTGGAGTCCGTGATCAGCAAGAATGGTCGCGCCGAGATATCCGAAGACCCGATGGGCCCCGAGCAGACCGATGTGATCATCATGCTCAAACCGCATCGCGAATGGAGCATGGGCCGCAGCAAGGCTGAGTTGGTGGAAGTGATGCAGCGTGATCTGGCCGGAATTCCCGGGATGCGTTACTCGTTCTCCCAGCCGATCGCCCTGCGGGTGAACGAGCTGATCTCGGGCGTGAAGAGCGATCTGGCGGTCAAGGTCTTCGGGCCCGATCTGGAACTGCTGAAGGAATTCGCCGACCAGGCGGCCGCCGTGCTCTCGAGCATCGAAGGCGCCAGCGACGTGAAGGTGGAGCAGATTTCAGGCATGGAACAACTGGACGTGCGCATCGATCGCGCCGCGGCCGCCCGTCATGGCATCCGGATTGCCGAGATCAATTCCACCATCGAACTGGCCGTGGCCGGCCGTCAGGCCACCACCCTGATCGAGCAGCAGCGCCGCACCGCGGTGGTGGTGCGTTATCCCGAAGCCAGCCGCAGCAGCCAGGCCGAGCTGGAGAACCTGCTGGTGGCGGCCCCCGGTGGCGAGCGGGTTCCGCTGGCCCAGCTGGCCACCTTCGAGCGCGTGGAAACCCCCATGCAGATCAGCCGGGAGAACGGCATGCGCCGGGTCGTGGCCGAAACCAACGTGCGCGGGCGGGATCTGGGCTCTTTCGTCGCCGAGGTTCAGCAGGGCATGCAACCCCTGATCGCGGCCTTGCCCAGTGGGTATCACCTGGAGTACGGCGGCCAGTTCGAGAACCAGCAGCGCGCCATGCGCCAGTTGTCGCTGGTGGTGCCGGTGGCTCTGCTGCTGATCCTGGTGCTGCTTTATCTGGCCCTGGGCTCGGTCGGCAGTTCGTTGCTGGTGCTGCTCAACCTGCCCTTCGCGCTGGTGGGAGGCGTGATCGCGGTGGTACTGTTCCAGATGCCGCTCTCCGTCTCGGCGGCCGTGGCCTTCATCGTGCTGCTGGGAGTGGCCGTGCAGAACGGAGTCGTGCTGGTGGCCTTCTTCCGCCAATTGCGCGAGCGCGGCGAGACCGTGGAGAACACCATCCGCATCGGCTGCGATCTGCGCTTTCGCCCCTTGTTGATGACGGCGCTCTCCAGTTTCATCGGCCACCTGCCCATGCTCTATGCCGCCGGATCGGGGGCCGACATCCAGAAGCCCTTGGCCGTGGTGGTGATGGGCGGACTGGTCACTTCCACCTTGCTCACCCTGATCGTTCTGCCCACCTTGTACCTGTCCGCACATCGCTGGAGAAACCGGGGCCGCATGCCGGCCTGAAACGCAGGACTGGAGGGCCAACTGGCTTCGCATCGATTGCCCGTGGCATTCATTCCCCATGGAGGAGGGCCCTGGCCCTTCGTTCGCATGCCGGTCTTCCGCCCCGCGGAGGTGGACCCTCTGGCGAGCTTCCTGCGTGTGCTGCCCACGGCCCTGGGAGCGACTCCCCGGGGCATCCTGGTGGTCTCGGCCCATTGGGAGGAAACGCGACCCACCCTGATGAGCGGCAGCGCTCCACCCCTGTATTACGACTATTTTGGTTTTCCACCCGAGGCCTACACGCTCAGCTGGCCCGCCAAGGGGGATCCACAACTGGCCGCGCAAGTGCGCGAGCTGCTGGACTCCGCCGGGCTGCCCAGCTCTCAGGACCCGGATCGGGGATACGATCACGGAACCTTCGTGCCGCTCAAGCTGATGTATCCGCAACCCACGATTCCCGTGATTCAATTGTCCCTGCTGAGCGGTCTGGACCCGGCGCGGCATCTGGCTCTGGGGCGGGCGCTGGCACCACTGCGCGACGAGGGCGTTCTGATTCTGGGCAGCGGCATGAGTTACCACCATCTGCCCAATCTGATGCGTGGCCGGGGCCAGGCATCGTCCCGGCTGTTTGACGACTGGCTGCAGGAAGCGGTCTGCGGCAGTCCGCCGCGGCGCACGCAGGCACTGCTGAACTGGCAACAGGCCCCGGCCGCCCGTGACGCCCATCCTCGCGAAGAGCATTTGCTGCCTCTGCTGGTGGTGGCAGGAGCCGCGGAAGAGGCCCCGGGTCAGCGGATCTTTCACGGCACTTTCATGGACGCCTGGATTTCCGCCTTCCGCCTGGGCTGAACACGGCACTTGAACAAGCACCCGTGCGGGCGATTCCGTGCGGTGTCACATGCAAGGAATCGGGCTGGACTGTCCCACTCGTGGAGTTCGGCAACAACAGGTCAGGAGTCCCGATGAACCCGGTGCTTTCGCCCCTCGAACTGGCCGCCAGCCTGGATGAGCTCTGGTCGCCGCGCGTGCTGGCCCGGGTGAATGACAGCCTGGTGAAGGTGGCGCGCGTGCAGGGCGAGATCGTCTGGCATACGCACGAAGGTGAGGACGAACTGTTTCTTGTGCTGCGTGGTCGTCTGGTGATCCAGCTGGACTCGGGTGACGTGGTGCTGGAAGAAGGCGAGATGTTCACGGTGCCGCGCGGAGTGCGTCATCGGCCGGTGGCCGAGGAGGAATGCCTGCTGCTGCTGGTGGAGCCCGCTACGACCCGCCACACGGGCGAGGTGATCAACGAACGCACGCGCAGCCTGGAAGAGCAGATGCGTCCGCTTCCCGGGCCGTCCAGATGACTGTGACACGAAAGGAATCCCGATGCTGAATTCGACGCTCGTCAGCTCTTTCCGCACGCTGCTTCCGGTTCTGGCTCTGCTGGTGGCGGGAGTGTCCGCCCAGGCGGACCCCGATCCCGATGAACTGCTGCCGGTCTGGACCAACCAGGATTCGCTGCTCGTGGATCACACCCTGGTGGAGGTCGGACGGCACCCGGAGTTTCGCATCGAAGCCAGCTGGCCCGAGCTGCGCACGCCCGAGCCGCGCGACTCGCTGTTCGCGCTGGCCGTGGAGGCACTGGCCCACGCGCAGTTGCAGGACTTCCGCTCGCTGCTGCCGCCCGCGCACGAGCCGTCCATCGGGGTGGGCAGCGCGCTGGACATGGGCTGGTCGGCCACCATGGCCGACAGCACCTGGCTGAGCGTCAAGCTGTTCAGCTATTTCTACTGGGATGGCGCGGCACACGGCATGATCGCCAACCGCAGCCTGACCTGGTTGCGGCCCCAGGCCAGAGACCTGGAGCTGGAGCAGTTGTTTCGTCCCGGTACCAGCTGGGACACCGCCATCGGCGACTACTGCACACGCGTGCTGCGGGAGCGCCTGGGCGAGATGTTCTTCGATGACCGGCCGCTGACAGCAGACGACTTTCATGCCTGGAACCTGCTGCCCGGGCTGATGCTGATCACCTTCGACCCCTACCGGGTGGGCCCCTGGGCGGCCGGCGAGCAGGCCGTGGCGATTCCCCTGGACAGTCTGAGCACCCTGCTGGATCCCGGCCTGCCGCTGGAGATGAGTTCCCGCTCGGTGATGGAGGAGTAGGCACGAATGGGCGCGTGGCTCACCTTCCGCTGCCCGGACTGCGGCCTGACCGCGTCCCGTGTGTCCGGAGGCAGGGACATGGGCATGGAGACCGTGGTCGAGACATAGGTCTGCAAGAGTTGCCGGTTGCCTGTGAATGTGGTGATCGGTTTCCGCGGTGCCACGGGACCTTGTGGTGACCCGAAAAGGGATGCCCGTCTGCAGTGCTGCCCCGGGTGCCGGGGAACGGATCTTGAGCCATGGCCCGAGTCCCATCCCTGTCCTTGCTGCGGTGGCGGCATGGAGATCGATCCCCGCGGGCCGTCTGCAATCTGGGACTGAGCGCGGCGGATTCTGGCATCGGTGTGACGTCATGGACAGGCGGCGCATCCCGGCCCAGGACAAGCATTGCAAAACCGAGATCGTGTTGAACCAGCCGATCGTCAGCCCTACCACGGAGGGCTGGATGGTTCTGGCGACTGGCTGAGTATTGGACACTGGCCCTTCCACTGGCGGTGGCCTCTGGCAGTCTCGCCCAGCGCGGAAAGCACCGCGCAATCCGTGTACGAACCTCCCATGCGAACTCGTTCGCAACGTGCATCCAGTTCGAGGCAGCGAATCTGGTCCAGTGAGTGCTTGCGCAAGGCATCCAGATCCTTCAGGCGTTTGACATCCGAAGCGCACATGCCATCGAACTGGGAGTTTCAGCTGTAGAAGGTCGCCGGACGGATGCCATGTCCCTGGCAAGCATCCGTGGTTGCACGACCTGCCTCGGCCTCGTTCAGAATGGCAACGATCTGCGTTTCGCTGAAGCGGGGCATTCTCATCAGACTCTCCTTTGCTTTGCCAGATTAGGCCGGAGACCTCCTAGAATCAATGGACCGGACTTCGGCGTTGGTTACAACACACCTCGATGATGGATTTTAATCAGCATCGCTGTGTTAAAATTTGTCGACCAAAATTTTAACTTGCGTGACATGGTTAAAGAATGGGCATAACTATTGAATATTTCAAGATTTACACATTCGAAAACTGGCCGATTGGTGCCGGTACAGCTTACGAATGGAGAAAGCGACTGGGCATTTGTGCCAGAAGATCTACCAACGGGGTGGGAACTCCCCCATGATCTTTGGCCGCTTTTGTCAGAAGCCAAGATGGAGTTAGGACGATTGGACGGGATTGGCAGAACACTCCCGGATCCCGAACTGTTGCTGAAGCCACTGCAAGATCGTGAGGCAATGCGATCCTCGAGTCTGGAGGGCACATATGCGACTCCGCAGGAGCTCTTTTTGTTTGAGATGAGTCCCAGAGAGCCTAGATCGGAAACCGACCCGGCAAACTCATGGCTTGAAGTCTCCAACTACGGGAAGGCGCTTCGGGAAGGAATGCGGCTACTTGAAGACCTGCCATTCTGCCTGCGTTTGATTCGGGATATGCACAGAACACTATTGTCCGGTGTACGCGGACGCGAGAGATCACCTGGTGAGTTCCGACCCACTCAAGTACAGATCGGATCGGACCGCAGATTCATGCCCCCACCACCAACCGAGATGAGTGCATGCCTATCTTCGCTGGAAGAGTACATGAATGCAGATGGTTATCGCTTGGACCCGCTGGTTGTTTGCTTTGTAATACACTACCAGTTCGAAACGATTCATCCATTCAAGGATGGCAATGGTCGTGTAGGCCGTGTTTTATTGGCGCTGATGATCCACAAGCTGTGCGGCCTTCAAAGGCCATGGTTATACATGAGTGCGTACTTTGAAAAATTCAAGGACGAGTACATTGACTCGCTTTTTGAGGTAAGCACAGAAGGAAACTGGCGGAACTGGATTGAGTTCTGTTTGCGCGGGACGATTGAACAATCAAAGGACTCGATCAGGCGATGTGATTTGCTTGGCCTTGAACGTGAGAAGTTCCACAGACTCTGTCAGCAATCCGGGGCGCGTGCATATCAGATCGTTGACTCGCTGTTTGTTTCTCCCTTTCTTACCATACCAGAGGTATCACATAGGTTCAGCATTACATATCCGACGGCAAAAGCAGATATCGTCAAGCTTGAGAAACTTGGAATTCTTGCACCACTCCCCGACACGCGTCCCGCAATGTACTACTGTCCTACTGTCTTTAGAATCGCCTACATGGAGGCTTGAGTGTTTGAAATGTAAACGGGACAAGGCCTGTTCGATCGAAATCGAGATTGTACAGCATTGGATACAAGTATCACCCAATCACGGTACATGAGCATCGCGAATCCACTTCCGTGCAACGCGGGAATGCTGCAGTTGGAAACCTTAAGGTGCTCAATGCAGTCCTGTATGCTGCCGAGAACGGCTGCAAGTGGCGCGGGTTGCCGTCCTGCTTCTGAAAGCGGCACATGATCTACGCCCGGCTCAATCGCTGGGCGTAAGCAGGGGTACTGCGGGGTGTGTTCCAGGCGCTGCAGGAGGGCCTGCTGATCAGAATCGACTTCGAGGCCTTCTCCTTGGACAGCACGATCATCAAGGTCCATCCAGCTGAAACCTGCGCACTGAAGAACGGCCCACAGTCCATCAGAAAATCGCGAGGTGGACGGACAACCATAATCCACATGCTCAACGCGAACTCACGATCCGCCGTGAGTTTCATTCTGTCTCCAGGACGAGTACACGATGCTCCGACTGGCCAGGCTCTGATGGGTTCAATTCTGCCCCCCCAATTGAATCCTCAAAACTTCTGATGGGTTGTGTATTTGATGGCCATGAGTCGTGCCGATTGCTTTGGGAACTTGGTCTCGCTCCGGCCGTGCCACCCTTGTCGAATCGAGTTCTGGGTGTACGACAAAGTCTTGTACAGAAAGTGCATTGAGATGAAAAGTCTCCTCCGCAGCCTGCAAAGCTACAGGCGTATCTTCTCACGCTTTGACAAGCTGGTTGTGATGTTCAGCGGGTTCATCCATTCGCATTCATTGCCGAGAGATTTCGAATGTGTTGACAAGCCCTGGCATCCCAAGACCGAGATTCAGATGAACAAACTGATCGTAAGCCCCATCACGGATGACTTGGACACGCTGGCCAGCTGGCTCAGCCGTAAGCGCTGGCCCTTTCATCGTCGAGTGGCCCTGGCCCGGGACGATGTGCTGGCCCAGGCCGCCGCGGGTCACTTTCACAATGAAGAGACGCGCAGTTTCTGGCTTGCGGAAGAGGACGCCCGACCCTTCGGCTTTCTGCGCCTTTTTGATCTGGCCGATCCGACACCGCTCTTCGATCTGCGCATCCGCGCGGACGCCAGGGGCCGCGGGCTGGGATCAGCCTCTCTGCGCTGGGCCACCCAGCATGTCTTCGACCACTGGCCAACCGCCTCTAGGTTCGGCGGCTACACCCGGCATGACAACACGGCCATGTGCCGGGTCTTCGAGCGCTGCGGCTTCACCCTGGAAGCCCGCCACCGCGAGGCCTGGCGCACGGAGCAGGGCGAGTTGCTGGATACGCTGGGCTGGTTCGTGCTGCGGCGGGAATGGCCGACCGCGGCTGAATTCAGGCCGCGGGAATCCACAGTCTGAACACGGCGCCACCTTCGGAGGAATTCTCGAGGGTGAAGCGCAGGCCGTGGTTGCCCAGGATATCGCGCACCAGAGTCAGGCCAATGCCCTGGCCGTTGGGGCGAGTGGTGAAGAAGGGTGTGAAGAGGTTCTCGAGGGCACCCGGACTGAGGCCAGGGCCATTGTCGGCAATCTCGAGCTGCAGCTGGCGCTGCTCTTCGCTGGCGGAGATCCGGATGATGCCCGGGGTGTCGTGGCGCTGGGCGAGAGCATCGGCCGCGTTGCGCAGGATGTTGATCAGCGCCTGCTCCAGTTGGGGCCGGTCCAGCAGGGCCTGCCAGTGTGACACATCCAGCCGGGTTTCCAGGCGGATCCCGCGCGAACCGAGTTCCGGTTCCTGCAGCGATACCAGATCCTGCAACACGCGCATCACATCGCAGAGGCGCGGCACGGGCGCCGGCAGCCGCACCACATCGGCGTAGCTGTTCATGAACTGGCTCAGATGGCGTCCCCGCTCCATGACCACGGTCAGTGCCTGCTGGAACTCCTGACGCTCTTCCTCGGGCAGGTGGCGGGCATATTCCAGGCAGGACCTCAACAGCGACTGGCTGGCGCCCAGGCTGTTGTTGATTTCGTGCGACAGGGTGCGAATCAGCTTTTCCCAGGCCGCGCGCTCGGTGGCCATGAGCTCCTTGGTCAGTTCTTCAAGGATCATCACGGCGCGGGGAAAGCCCTGGTCCAGAAAACTGCTGCGGCTCAGGCGCACGCGCTTGCGCCCGGGCAGGGAGACGATGCTGCTGGCCCCTTCATTCAGTTCGCGCCAGGCGCGCTCCAGCTCGGCGGGCAGGGGAGGAATCGGGGTGTTTCGTGTCAGTCTGGTTGTACCACGGTCACCGTCCAACATCAGGCGCGCGGCCGGGTTGGCGTAGTCGGCACGGTGGTCCGGGGTGAAGGTCACGATGCCCGCCGGGCTCACCTCAAGCACCTTTTCGAGGAAGAAGTGCTGTTCCTGCTGGCGATGGCGCTCGTCACGCAGGCGCACGATCAGCGTGTTGTACAGCTCGACCAGGCGATTGACTTCCACCGAGCCCGAGGGCACGAAGGTATGGGTGAAATCGCTCTCACGAATGAAGTGGCTGCCGTCGGCGATGATTTCAAGCGGCAGGGTGTTGGCGCGCACCAGGCGCATGAACAGCCAGAGCGACAGCCCCAGAAGCGCTTCCAGCAGGAAGATGAAGGGGCGGTGATCCTGCCAGAGCAGAGTGGCACACAGAATTCCCACCGACAGGTGCAGCAGCACCAGCAGCAACAGGAAGCGGTGCTGCAACTTCAAGGCTTCAATCCGTACTTCTCCAGCCTGCGATAGAGCGAGCTGCGCGTGATGCCCAGCTCCTGGGCCACCTGGCTCAGGTTGCCCGCGTGACGCCGGATGGCCTCGCGGATCATGCGCTGTTCCATGTCTTCCAGTGTGCGTGCCTCGCTGCCCGGTGCGGAGTCCTGGTGACCGCCGGGCATCAGGGATTCGGCGCGTGACAGGGCCTCGCCCGTGATGCGTGTGCCATCGGCCAGCAGCACCGCGCGCTCGATGGTCTGGCGCAACTGGCGCACGTTTCCCGGCCAGAGGCGTGTACGCAACCAGCCCTGGGCGCTGGGGTCCAGCACCGTATCCACACGCGGGTAACGTCCGGCCAGTTCCTGGAGGAAGTGGCGGGCCAGGGCTTCGATGTCCGCGGGGCGCTCGCGCAGGGGCGGCAGGCGCAGGGGAATCAGGTTCAGGCGGAAGAACAGGTCCTCGCGAAAACGGCCCTCGGCGATCTCGCGGCCCAGGTCGCGGTTGGTGGCGCTGATCACGCGCACATCCAGCGGCAGGGGCGTGCTGGAGCCCAGCTTCTCGTAACTGCGGTCCTGCAGCACACGCAGCAGCTTGACCTGGCAGGCGGCGTCCAGGTCGCCGATCTCATCCAGAAAGATCGTGCCGCCCTGGGCGCGCTCGAAGCGGCCCTCGCGTTCGCTGCGCGCATCGGTGAAGGCTCCGCGCACATGACCGAAAAGCTCGCTGTCGAAAAGTGGGCCGGACAGTCCGCCCAGGTTCACTTTCACCATCGGACCGTCGCGGCGTGCGCTGTTGCGCCGGATGGCGTCGGCGATCACTTCCTTGCCACTGCCGCTTTCGCCCGTGATCAGCACCGAGGCCTCGGTGTGCGCCGTGCGTGCCACGATGTCCAGCAGCGCCAGCAGGGCGGGGTCTTCGCCCACCACCATCGAGAAATCCCCCGCAGCGTCCAGCTGGGCGCGGCTGGGGCTGCGTGTGCTGCTTGCTGGATTGCGCCAGTCCTTGAGCCCCAGGGCCGTGGCCACGCTCTGGCGCACCTGCTCGTGGCTCCAGGGTTTGGTGATGAAATCGGCGGCTCCGGCCTTGATGCCCTGCACGGCCATGGAGACGCTGGCCCAGGCCGTGATCAGGATCACCGGCAATCCGGGTTGCCGCTCGAGGGTGCGTGCCAGCAGAGCAATGCCTTCCTCGCCATCGGTGCGCCGGGAGAAGTTCATGTCCTGGATCACGCAGTCGGGAGGCTGGCTCGCGATCGCCTCCAGCGCCTCGCCGGGTGTGGCCGCCGTGCTCACACGGTAGCCGGACTGCTTGAGCAGCAGCCCCAGGGAGGAACAGACGGCGGCATCGTCATCCACGATCAGGATGCGTGCGTTCATGGCGAGCGTTTCCTTTGACCCGCGGGATTCGCGGTGTGTGATCCGTTGTCACTACTCATGGTGCAGGGCCTCCGAAGGCGCGATGCGTGTGCTCAGCCAGCCCGGATAGGCTCCCGCCAGCAGGGCCAGCAACAGCACCATGGCCGTTGAAAGACCCAGGGCCGCCATGAAGATGCCCCAGCCGATGTCCTTGGTGAAGCCCAGGAAGGGAAGCTGGAGAATGATCAGCCAGGCCCCCGCCATGGCCAGCAGGCTGAGTATGGCAATTTCACCCAGCAGCTGCAGGCCGATCTGTTCGCGCGTGGCGCCCAGAGCGCGGCGCAGCCCGAGTTCGGCCCGCCTGCGTGTGACACTCTGCCACAGGACTCCGATCAGCCCCAGACCCACCATCAACAGCAGAAAGGCCACGACAAGACCCGCGATCAGCAGGGGCAGCGCCTTCTCGCGCAGGGTCGAGCGGCGCAAGTGGTCCAGCGAGTTCAGGCTGATGCTCCAGCCGGGAGCCAGCCTCTGGATCAGTTGTGTGATGCGTTCTTCCGTTGCTCCGGTCATCTGACCCGGGCCGACGCGAATCAGCATGCCGTCGATGAAGTTCTCGGAGCTTCCATCCGACGTCTCGAAGCGCAGCATCAGCGGCACCGGCTGCATCAGTTCGCCCTTGGGGCGCAGCCAGGGCAGGACTCCCACGATCCGGTAGCGCTTCTCATCGTCTCCAATGTCGCGACCGATGGCGCTGGTTCGGCCCGTGAGCAGGTCGTCCGCTTCATCGGGCCAGTACTCCGTGACGAACTGCCGCGTCACCACCAGGGGAGTTCGCGCGCCACCCAGGTCCGCCTCGCTGGGCCAGCTTCCTTCGCTCAGTTCGGCTCCCAGAGCGTCCTGGATCCCCGTGTGCACCAGGTGGATGTTGCTTCTGAATCCCGCCGGAGCCTGTTCGTAACTGGTGCGCCAGGTGCTGTTGACATAGGGAATGGGTGTCATCGCGCAAATGGCCTGAATCTCGGGCCAGGTCTGCAGCTCACGCTGGATCTCCTGCATGGTTCGCGTATTCAGCGTGGCGTCGTCCGCCGACGGACGCACGTTCAGTGCCAGCACGTTCTCACGGTTGAAGCCCAGAGGTGTGAGATACTTCTGCAGGGCGAAGAGCAGCTGGCTGAGCACCAGGAACAGCACCAGGGCCGAGAGCAGCATCTCGACCAGCAACAGCAGGTTGGCGCGCTTGCGATTCCAGATCATGCGCAGGATATGGGCGATCATCGCTGGTTTCCTTTCAGGGCGTGTACGGGATGCAGGCGGGCCGTGCGCCAGGCCGGCAGAATGCCCGAGAGCACGCTGAAGACCACCACCAGCACCAGCGCCAGGCCGAAGACCCGCAGGTTCAGGTGAAAGCTGGCGTTCTGCAGCAGCCCGCTGCGGGCGATGCCATCGAGAATCAACTGGGTACAGCCCAGGGCCAGCACTCCACCCGCGCTCACGATGAGCAGATTTTCAATCAGCAGTTGCAGGATCAGGCTGCCCGCCGTGGCCCCGAAGGCGCGGCGCACGCCGATCTCCGAGGCTCGCTCGAGCATGCGGCTGAGGTTCAGATTGACCAGGTTCAGTGCGGGCAGCGACATGAACAACAGCGCGGCCCCGATGATGAGCGCGGCCAGGCGTCCCAGGTAGCTGTTGGTATCACCGCGGGTTCCGGGAGCCAGCAGTTCCCGGGCCAGGGCGTCCATGGGCGAGGAGTCCAGACTGGCCGAGATGTGGTCGTAGCCGGGGCCGTCGTCGGGGTCGATCTCCGCACAGCGTCGTGCCAGTTCGGCACGCACCTGCGGCAGCACCCGCGAATCGGTCAGTCGCACGGCGGCCAGCATGCTGCCCATCCAGTTGTCCCGCCAGGCCGCGCTGGCCTGGTTTCCCAGCGGCACCCAGACATCACTGCGGGGGTGCTTGTTGTAGATCGGCACATCCTCCACAACCCCGATCACGCGAAAGTCGCGATCGCCGATGCGCAGGCTCTGGTCCAGTGCGCCCTGCGGGTACAGAAGATCCCGCGTGCTGCGCGTGATCACGGCCAGTGGTTCGGCCGCCTGCACCTCGGCCTCGTCGTACAGTCGGCCTTCCAGGATGGTGAAGGAGAACACACGCCAGAATGCGGCATCGGTGAACTTGAGATCCAGCGCGTGCTTCTCGCCCTCGTGCCAGTACAGCCGGGGGCTGGCGTCGGAGTGAATGCTTGCAAGTTCCACACCGGGCAGGTCGCGCAGCACCGTATCCAGCAGTCGGTAGCCCGGGTTGCCGGTCCAGTCGTTCTCGGGCCCCCACATCTGGGCGTACTCCAGAGTCGCCAGCGTCTCCTGCCGGGCGATGGGAAGCCCCGGGCGCGACATGTTCTCCAGCAGGGTGGTCGCCGTCATCAGCACGGTCAGCGTGAAGCAGATCGCAAAAAGGCTCACCCCGGTGAAGAAGGGCTTGCGCCGCAGCACGGCCAGCGCCGTCTTCAGCGTGTTCTTCAGCATGCCAGTGCCTCCTGGTGCACCTGGCGGCCATCGTGGAGGCGCACGCAGCGCTGGGTCAGGTCGGCCATCTGCTGGTCGTGGGTCACCATGATGATGGTGGTGCCCGCGCGGTTCAGTTCCAGCAGGATCTCCATGATCTCGCGGCCCATCACGCTGTCCAGGTTGCCCGTGGGTTCGTCGGCCAGCAGCAGGGCCGGCTGTCCCACGATGGCCCGGGCGATGGCCACCCGCTGCTGCTGCCCACCGGAAAGCTGGCCCGGAGTGTGTGACATGCGTGCCGCCAGACCCACGCGTTCCAGCGCGGCCTGGGCGGACGCGCGTCGTTCGCGACCGTTCATGGAGCGGTAGAGCAGGGGGATTTCCACGTTGTCCAGCACGCTCAGATCGGAGACCAGGTGAAAGGACTGGAAAATGAAGCCGATGGTGCGATTGCGCAGCCGGGCCAGCTCGCGGTCGCGCTGGCGTGACACATCCTTGCCCTCCAGCAGCACCCGCCCGCTGCTGGGAAGATCCAGCAGACCCATGATGTTCAGCAGAGTGCTCTTGCCCGACCCGGAGGGACCCATGATCGAGAGGAATTCACCCGCCCGCACGTCCAGGCTGATCCGGCTGAGAGCCTGGGTTTCGATCCGGTCGGTGCGGTATACTTTTTCAATGTCTTCAAGGCAGAGCATGTGTGCCTCCTATTTCAGAGTCAATGTTTCAAGATGCAGCCAGTCGTTCATGCCTGAGATCACCACGCGCTCGCCTTCCTGCACTCCCTGCAGGACTTCCACTTCGTCGCGATTGCTCAGGCCGCAGATCACGTCGCGGCGTTCGAGGTGGTCTCCGTTGACCACGAAGAGTTTCGGTCGGGTGCCCGCACCATCGGTGCCGGGGCCGCGACGCACGATCAGGGCATTGTCGTGGCTTTCGCGGATCACATCCACGTCCACACGCAGATTGCTGTGCAGTTCGGGATCGCGCGGGTCGTCCAGGCGCACATCGAAGAGCACCTGGCCGTTCTCGATCTGGGGGTGCACACGGTCCACGTGACCCACCAGTTGGCGCTCATTGAGGCCGATCCGGCATTCCTGACCCACCTGCAGGCGTGCGGCGTGCACGTCGGAGAGGCTGGCCTCCACCTTCCATGAGTCCCGGTTGGCCAGGCGTGCCAGGGGAGTTCCCTTGCTGACCGCCTGCCCCTCCTGTTCCACGGCCCAGCTCAGCACGCACTCGCGCGGGGCCACCAGACAGGCCGAGCTCAGGGCTTCCTGCGCGCGCTGCTGGTCCTGTCGGTACAGGCGGATCTGGATCTCGAGAGTCTCGTTGCCGGCCAGGGCGCCCTCCTTGAGATGGCGAATCCGTTCGTCCAGCCCCTGCAGTTCCAGGCGGGCGATGTTCTCGTCGCGCTCGGCCTGACGCAGACTCCACACGGTGGTCAGTTGGCGCTTGTAGAGTTCCTCTTCCTGCTGACGGCGGGCCTCCAGATAGCGGATCTTTTCCTCCAGAATGCCGCGCTCGCTGCGCAGATCGCCCTGCACGCGTTCCTGCTCGCTGGACTGCTGGCGCAACTGGGCCTGTGTCAGGGCGATCTGGTCGGCCAGGCGGTCCAGCTCCAGGCGGATCTCGCGGGTATCCAGCTGCATCAGTGTATCACCGGCGGCCAGCAGTGCGCCGGGATGGGCATGCACCTTCAGAATCCGGGAATCGCTGGGGCTGGCCAACAGCTCTTCGAACTCCGCCTTGACCAGTCCACTGGCCGAGAGAGTGGCCTCGATGCGGGCTCGCTGGACCGTGGAAATCCGCAGATCGGCCAGCGCCACCGTGGGTGTTGCCAGCTGGCGCAGACCAAGCACAAGGAGGATCGCGAGCAATCCGCCCAGCCCCACGCGCAGCAGGCGACCCCGGTGCGTGCGCTGGCGCTGTTCAAGGGGGATTTCGCGGTCCATGGACGACATCTGTTCTCCTGGTTGTATGACGACTGACGCCATTGCGAGGACCATGCCAGATTTCATGCTGTTGAAAATGAACAACTTGCGGCGTCAGAAACCTTGCCCGACGTTCTCTGGCGGACAGCGGGTGTCCGCTGGCGGACGCTTTGCCGACCAGGCGTGCGCCAGCCCACACCCATCTCTGGTTGATTTTCCTGACTTTGGCACACCGAAAACCGCCCCCGTGCCCTGAGCCCGTTGGCGGATGGGCGCGCAAAACGGTCAGATCAGACAACTCGAGGAAACCATGAATAGACTACCGGCAAACCTGGTCCGGATCCTGGTCCTGCTGCTGCTGGCCCTGCGTCCAGCCCTGGCGGAAATGTGCGAGAGCACGGGCGAGTACGAGTACACCCACGGGGACAACGAGAGCATCATCCAGGCCAAGCAGTTCTGCGAGCAGATGGCCCTGCGTGCCGCCATCGAACAGTGCGCGCTCTTCGTCTCCTCGATCAGCACGGCGCAGAACTACCAGATGAAGGACGATCTGGTGAAGACCATCGCCGCGGCCGTGGTCAAGCAGAAGAAAGTGCTCGAGCAGCGCGTGGACGGTCGTACCGTGTACTACAAGGTCTCGGTCAAGCTGGACGACGAGCAGATGAGCCAGGCCATCGAGGCCGAAAGGCTGCGCCTGCAGGGCGCGGGTGCGGCTGGTGGAGGGCCGGTCTTCCCGCGGGTGCCCGCCCCGGATCTGGAGGGTGAGACCAGCGGCAGCCCGGAAGCCGGTGTGCCCCTGGATCGCAGTCCCGTGATGGAGCCCGTGAGCCATGAAATGCCGACTTCGGGTTCGGGAAGCGCTGCGCGCCGTCATCTGTCCGTCCGGCTGGGGCAGAAGTCCCTCAGCAAGGACGATTGGGAGCCGCTCGAGAGCCAGGTCCTTCTGGGCATGGATTTCAACTGGGGCCTTTCCGGGCTGCCGGTCAGCCTGGACATCGGCTATCTGCGATCATCAAAATCCGGTGACGTGGAGGACGAGTACGGCGATGTCTGGGACGGCTATGCCGAGACATCCGAACTCACGGTTGGCGCACGCTGGTGGTTCGGCCAGTCTGATGCCAGGCTGGTGCCGTATCTGGGAGCAGGTCTCTGCCTGGTCAAAGGTTATTGGGAGGTGGATATGGGCGCGGACGGCACCTACTCCATCGAAGGGTCCACCATGGGCTTCGCACTCAATGGTGGCATGCTGGCGTCCCTGAGCCGTTCTTTGTACACGGGAGTGGATCTTCGCGTCAGCGGTGGCAATGTGACCCTTGAGGGCGATGATGTCTGGGGTGATCCGGTAAGCATGGATGCCAAGGCCGGCGGACTCAGCATCAGCCTGCTGCTGGGGTATCGCTGGTAGCAATCAGTCCCGTGAACGAACCGGCTGAATGAAAGGGGCGCATGACCATGCGCCCCTTTCATTCAGTGCCCGGTGAAACCATATGGGGCTCGAAGGATTCAGTCTCGTGCCCGGGGGGTGCCTTCCGGGATTCCCTGAGCACAGGTCAACAGGAGTTTGCGTCATGAGATTTCGTTCCCGGCTGCAGAGCCTTGCGAAATGCCCGGGCTGGGCTGCATTGCTGCCATTTGTCGCACTGCTGCTGGCGATGGTGCCGGAAGCCGGGGCCCATGGTGTCACAGCCGGTGACAAAGGCTACATCCAGGAGATCAGTGGTGCGCTGCCGATACCATTCATCTACCTGGGTGCCAAACACATGATCACGGGTTACGACCACCTGGCATTCCTCTTCGGGGTGATCTTCTTCCTCTACCGCTTCAAGGACATCGGACTGTATGTCAGCCTGTTCGCGGTCGGTCACACGACGACCTTGCTGCTGGGTGCCTTCCTTGAAATCTCGGTGAGCGCCTACTTGATTGATGCGATCATCGGATTCTCGGTGGTCTACAAGGCGCTGGACAACCTGGGGGCATTCCGTCGCTGGTTCGGCGTGCAACCTGATACGCGGGTGGCCACCCTGGTCTTCGGCCTGTTCCACGGCTTTGGCCTGGCAACCAAGATTCTGGAGTACAGACTTTCCCCCGATGGGCTGTTCACGAATCTCGTGGCCTTCAATGTGGGCGTCGAGCTTGGCCAGCTGGGTGGTCTGGGTCTGATTCTCATCGCCATGAGCTGGTGGCGGCGTCACGACAGCTTTCTGGCACATGCCTTCACCGCCAATGTGGTGCTCATGACCGGCGGATTTCTGCTGGTAGGGTACCAGATGAGTGGTTGGTTCCTTCTGTAGACGAATGAAGCCCGGAGTGCATCGTGTTCAATTCCCAGTCCCCTTCTCCTGACGACCTTCCGACTTCGCGTCAGTTGATTCGTTCCACAGTGCTGGCCGCGGTCATTGCGGCGGTCCTGCTCGTGACGGTCGTCCTCCCGGCAGAATACGGAGTCGACCCAACCGGCATCGGTCGGGTGATCGGCCTGACGCGCATGGGTCAGATCAAGCGCTCACTCGCTCTGGAAGCCAAGGCCGAAGAAATTAGCGGTGCTGGGCCGGCTGCCGTTGCTCGCGAAGAAGTGACAGGATCAGCACAACACGAGGAAAACCCGGCAGTAAACACGTCGGCAGTCATCTCCCAGCGCAGCGACACGCTCTCGCTTGTGCTGGCCCCCGATGAGGGCGCCGAGATCAAGGTGACTCTGACCCAGGGCAATGCGGTTCGCTATCGCTGGAGCACGGATGGAGCCGAGGCGAACTTCGATACGCACGCGGATTCCAAGGCTGCGGGCATCAAGTATCACGGCTATGGCAAGGGCCGTTCCTCCTCCGAGGCCGGTGAGCTCGTCGCCGCTTTCGACGGGAATCATGGCTGGTTCTGGCGCAATCGCTCGGCATCTCCCCTGACCCTGACTCTTGAGACCAGTGGGCCCTATACGGACATCGTTCGCTGGCCCTGAGCGGCAGCTGGCCCTTTCTGTGTCGTATTGGCGGAAGTATTTCGGTATTCTTTCGCCCTGTGCGTCGTTCGCGGGCACAGTTTGGAATGGCAAACTTGATCTGTTGCCCTGTGTGCTTCCCGGCAGCCCGTTGAGGTAGTCTTGCTGTATCGGTCCTGTGTCCTTGTCCTCCTGTCCCTGACCCCTTACCAGGCGATGGCGGCGACTCTTTCCGGCACCGATTTCCCACGTGCACATCTGGGAGTCGGGATCGGGCAGAAGTTCTTTTCGGGTGTCGAATGGAAGCGTGTCTCGCCACAACGCCGACTGTCCCTGCAGGCCGATCTGCGCCTGGGGCACCTGCCCATCTGGCTGGATCAGGAATATGCATACACGCATGCCGATGGGTCTCCGCTGGACAACTGGACTGGTGAATGGACCGAACACGACGGCCTGATGGAAGGGCAATCGCACGAAATCTCCCTGGGACTGCGTCATGTCTTTCAGCTGAAGAGACAGCCCCTGGAGCCCTGGCTGGGGTTGGGGGTGGTTCTGATCATTGCCGAGAGGAAGTTCGATGTGGGATCTGCGCATCCGCTTCCGGTCGCTGGCACCGGAGTGGGGCCCCTGTATTCGGCGGGCGTGGATCTGCCACTCTGCACCGGTTGGGTGCTGGGGCTTGACCTGCGCTTCAGTTCCGCGCACTGCCATCTGACCGGCGAAACCTGGAACGGCGAGCCGTTGGATTACAGGGCCGACTGCGGTGGCAGTTCGCTCTCGTTCCTGATCCGTCACCGACTGTTCGACTGACCAACATCATTCCGTCGGGCAACCCGTGTATCACGACCTGTCCGCTTTTCCCCGGCGCAGAACATCCCCGGAGGTCCTGAGGTGTCCTCAATCCGATCGTTGACCCTGGTGCTGCTGCTTGCGGGAACCTGCCGGGCAGAGCCAGTGGATCCCCAATCCAATCCGGAGCACACACTGCGCAGGCCCTGGGGTCAGGTGCTCGTGCTCAATGGCAGCAAGCACATCGCGGGAACCGGCTGGGGCAGCGGAGCCAGACAGACCCTCGGCGGACAGGAGCTGGATCTTGCTCCCGGCAGAGGGCCGCTGAACCTGGCACTGCGTGTCGTCACGACCAGAAACCGCGAGCTGGATAGGCCATTGCGCCGGCACTGGGCTCAGCTGGTGGTGCTCAATGGCAGCAAGCACATCGCGGGAACCGGCTGGGGCAGCGGGGCAAACCAGACCACCAGCGGGCTTGAGCTTGCTTTTGCTCCCGGCAGAGGTTCGCTGAACCTGGCACTGCGCATCGTCACGACCAGAAACCGCGATCTGGATCTGCCACTGCCGGGATCGATTGATTGGCAGTATCCAATGGACACGACGGCCAGTGCGTTCGAGCTCTCGCTGGGATTGCGCAAGGATTTCTGGTTGTCCACTCCGGTCTGGACTCCGTGGGTGAGCGCGGGTGTCGTGCTGATCAGTTCCAATTGCTCATTCTGGGCTGACGATCTGTCGCTCATTGTGTTCGAAGGTTCGGCCATGGGTCCGACTCTGGGAACGGGCGTGCAGCTCAGATTTCTGGATCACGGGGTACTGGGGCTGGAACTGCGGCACAGCAGCGCCTGGACCCTGCTCTCCCCACGCTATGGCGGCGACGCCACGGACAGTTATCACTCGAACAGCGGGGGCAGATCCATAGCGCTCACATTCGGCCTGATCTGGTGACCGGCATGCATCACGCGTGACATGAAAAAGGCTCCGCGGCGAGTCGACAGTGCGAACCTCCGCGGAGCCTGATATCATCTGACAGGCGCTGGTGGACTGAGGACCTAGTCCGTGTCGAAGCCCATTTCCTTGCACCAGTCTTCGTTGTAGAACTTGCTCAGGTAGCGCTCGCCGTTGTCGCAGAGCATGGCCACGATGGTCTGGTCCTTGCCCATGGTGCGTGCGTACTCCATGGTGGCGCAGAGGATGGTGCCCGTGCTGCCTCCCGCGAAGATGCCTTCGCTGCGCGCCAGTTTGCGGGCCATGCGGAAACTGTCGTTGTCGGCCACGTAGAACATCCTGTCCACATGGTCGAAGCGCAGGGTCTCGGGCATGAAGTCCTCGCCGATACCCTCCACATGGTAGAATTCGCCCTCGCGCATCTCGCCCGTGTCAAACAGATGCTTCAGGCTGCTGCCCACCGGGTCGGCGCCGATGATCTGGATGTTGGGGTTCTTCTCCTTGAGGAACTTGCCCACACCCGTGATCGTGCCACCGGTACCCATGCCAGCCACGAAGGCGTCGATCTTTCCCTCGGTGGCGTTCCAGATTTCCTGCGCGGTCGTGCGATAATGGATCTGCGGATTCACCTGGTTGTAGAACTGGTTCAGCATCACCGCACCCGGAGTTTCCTTGGTGATGCGGCGGGCGGTGTTGAGAAAACTCTCGGGGTGATCCCAGGGCACATCGGAACGCGTGCGAACCACCTTGCCGCCGAAGGCGCGGATGATGCGCTCACGCTCCATGGACATCTTGCTGGGCATCACGATGATGCAGCCATAACCGCGCGCCGCGCAGACCATGGCCACTCCCACCCCCATGTTGCCGCTGGTGGCTTCCACCACGATCCCGCCGGGCTTGATCTCGCCGCGCTGCTCCATGTCCTCGATGATGGCCCAGGACACGCGCTCCTTGACGCTGCCCGCAGGGTTGAAGCGCTCCACCTTGCCCAGGATGGTCGGTGGCACCTCGGCCGAGAAGCGGTTGAGACGTACCAGTGGTGTGTTGCCGATCGTGTCCAGAATGTTGTCGTAAATCATGGTCCATCCGAATTGGGGGTTGGGTTGCGCCAGGGTTCAGACTTGCAGCCGGAGCAGCGCGCTGCCCGGATAGTAGTGTGACAGAATGCTCTCGCAGGAGTGGCCGGCCAGTGCCATTCGGGCCGCGCCCAGTTGGCACATGCCCACCCCGTGTCCCCAGCCCTTGCCGTGGATCACAAGTGTGTCGCCCTTCCATTCGAACCAGATCGCCGCACTGTAGAGATGGCTCTCGCTGAGTGCGCGACGGATCTTCAATTCCTTGCCGATGGAGAAGATGCCGCGATCGGTGTGCACGTCCATCGAGAGCAGGCGGCCCGAGCGGCCACGGGGGCCCGGGCGCAGGTCGTGCAGTTCGCCGAACTCAAGCCCGGCGCGTCGTCGCAGCAGGTCGGCGGCCTGGTCGCGGCTCATTTCCACCGTCCAGCGATAATAGCCGTCGCTGTAGCCCAGCATGGCCGGCACCTGCCAGCGTTCGGTGTTGCACCAGACCTCTTCCTCGGCCAGAATCCAGTCGCGCCACTCGCTCTCGCTGCGCTGCGGGGGATCGGCTTCGTCCGCGTCGTCGCAGAGCGCGCGCATGTAGGGAACGGGTGTGTTCTCCCAGACGTTCTCGTAGGCTTCCACGATGCCGCCGCAGCTCTTGCTGTAGCGGGCGTCGCAGACCAGGCCGTCGTGACACAGGAACATGCCGGCGGTGCTGTCGGTGGCCAGGCGTGAGCTGTCCGCGATGGTTTCCACACCGCGATAGCACTGGCAATGGTCATCCGCGCAGATGTCAAAGGCTTCGCCGTGATGATGGCGTCCGCGCGTCGCCAGCCAGGTACTGCGCGCGGCGATGGTCTGGGCCTTCAGCAGTTCCAGTGGGCAGTCAGCGGTCATTTCGCTGCTGTTCACGCTGCGCAGGTAGGCTTCCAGTGGCAGGTCGTTGGCCAGACCCAGCAGGCCATCGTGATCCACGAAGACCCGCAGCGTGTCGGGATAATTCAGCGTGCGCCGGTGCTGCCAGTGGAAATCGATGCCCACTTCCACCTGGTGCACGGCGGCGTGCTGGCCCGGGGGCAGGATGAAACACAGGCCGTGGGGATCCAGTTCGCCGATCGACTCGCCTTCCGACTCGACCAGCACGCGCGCGCTGGCCGGCCGTTGCACGCAGCGCAACCAGGCATCCTCGCCCAGATGCAGCAGGTCGCCCGCACGCGGTGCGTCGGTGGTGGGCTGTCCGTCGATGATGCGTGACACTCTGGCGCGACTCTTCGCGCCGTCGGCGGCATCGACTTCCGCCGCAAGCAGCCAGGTGGGCTGCACCCGGAAAGGGCCCGCCGAGAAGCCGGGGGCAAAGTCCAGCAGGCGACAGCCGAGGCCGTCCTTGGCCAGCTGCTTGTTCAGGGATTCCAGCCAGCTGCGCCGGGGACTTTCCACCAGTTTCAGCAGGTGCAGTGCGCGGGCCGGAGTGCCGTTCAGGAGTTCGATGCGCACTGCGCCTTCGATGGATTCGATCTCACCCGCGGCGGTGCGCAGTTCCGTTCCCGGGGGCAGGTCCAGCCGCAGCTCCTTGCGGCGATGGAGGAAGCCGATCCGGACGCGAAGAGGCTGGGCCATGAAAGATTCCTTGCAGGGAGATTGGGTGTTCTGGTGGATATCGGCATGGAGGGCCGGCCAACAATGCCGTACAATATACGGGGCCGAAAGTTGAGAGTTCTGCCTTGCGGGGGGCGTTCCCGGCAGGAACTTGTCCGCATCCGGTTCAGGTGGCAGCAAGGGGGAGATGGTGTCGGCAAAGTCTGGTGCTTTCACCAACGCCAAGGATGCAGGGTCTGGGCTGGATGTGTTCTACGACCCCCAATGCCCGTTGTGTCGCGCATGCCGCAGGTTGGTCGACGCACGAGTGGCCAGAGGCCGGATCCGCTGGCATGACCGGGACGCTGGTCAGTTCGACCGGCCCGATCTTGGCGTCGCCGCCCGGCTCTCCTGCGACTGTGACAGTCTTGTGCTCAGCGACGGCCAGCGGATCTGGCGAAAATCCGCAGCGGTCTTCCGCCTGCTGCACGAGTTGCCGCTGCCCTGGCGCTGGCTGTCTCTGGGACGCATTCTTCCCGTTGGCCTGGCCGATTCCTGCTACGATGTCGTGGCCCGCCATCGCCATTCCCTTTCCATGGGTCCATCCTCCCCTGATTTCCGCGAAGACTCAACGGATTGATCTCCGTCTCACCATGTGCGCGGTATGTTCCCGGATGATGCTGGGGACCTCGAGCTCTGTCATGCACCCAGTTTTCAAGCGCTGTACCAGGTGACGGCGATCAGTGGCTGCCCGGCATCAGCTTGATCATCAACGGGATTCAACAGAAGCGGCAGAGATCACTCTCTGGCTGACGGCTGCCGCCGCAGCACCCACCACGCCAGCTGCCGGGCCAGCCGAGTTTGCTGGCCTCCAGCCAGCTGCCAGGCCAGCCGAGGCTGCTGGCCTCCCGCCAGCTGCCGCACCAGCCGAGGATGCTGGCCTCCCGCCTGCTGCCAAACCAGCTTAGGATGCTGGCCTCCCGCCAGCTGCTAGGCCAGCCGGCGTTGCTGGCCCCCCGCCAGCCGCCAGGCCAGCACCTATTTTATCCGGGTGATATTGCAGTTTTGTTTTATCCGGGTAAATTGTGGAAAACCAGATGGAGGTGGCATGCAGGCAGAACACGGGCTCACAACGTGCATTGCGTTCGAAGGCAAGGTCAGGCTGGCCGAGGGCGAGCTGGTGGATGTGGCGGCAGCCGTCCGGCACAGACTGGACCAGGATGACTTGGCTCAGGTGCTGGTGTTTGATGGCCAGACCAGCCGGGTCATTGATCTTGATCTGCGCGGCAGCGTGCAGAATGTGCGGGACCGGATCACAAGCGGCTCCGGCACATCGGAAGCGACGGGACAATCGGACAACCCGGAAACAACGCGCCGACCGGGACGCCCGAAATTGGGTGTGGTGGCCCGGGAGATCACGCTGCTGCCCCGTCATTGGGAGTGGCTGGCCGCCCAGCCCGGCGGGGCCAGTGTGGCCTTGCGCAAACTGGTGGAGGCCGCACGCCGCGATCAGGGGGGAAGCAACCGGGTGCGGCTGGCCCGGGAATCCTGCTATCGATTCATGCAGGCCATGGCCGGTGACGAGCCCGGTTTCGAGGAGGCCAGTCGCGCGCTGTTCGCTGGCAATGAAACGGGTTTTCGCGAAAGCGTGTCACCGTGGCCCGCGGATGTTGCCGCACATGCGCGCAGGCTGGCCGCGCCTTCTTTCACGGAGGAGGTCGTGGCCTGATTCAATGTGTGCTCAGGAACGGTGGGCCGGTGTACGCACCAGCAAGAAAAGCCAGACCACACCGGGTGTGGCACAGAGGAAGGCCAGCCAGGGCAGCTGCCCCGGCCCCGGATTGATGAAGGTCTGCAATCCACTGGCCCGGGATTGAAGCAGGATCAGTGAGAGCAGGTTGTTGAGGGCATGCAGTGCCATGGCCGGCACCAGACTGTCCAGCCGGTCACGCAGCAGACCCAGTGCCAGAGCCAGCAGGAAGAGCTCGGCGACATGCCAGGGGTTCAGGTGCATCAGGGCGAAAAACAGAGCGGGCACGATCAACGAGCCGCGCCGACCAAAACGGCTGATCCAGAGCCAGGGGACAAATCCGCGGAAGAAGGTCTCTTCCATCAGGGGAGCAACCAGCAACACGGACAGGAACAGCAGCGCCGATTCCGTTGGAGACCCCGACTGCCAGGACTGCCAGAGCAGTGTGTTGTAGGCCTCCGGCACGGGGATCAGCAAGCCAAGGATGGCGTACAGCAACTGGAAGGCCAGTGCCAGCGAGATCAGCAGGGGCATGGCCCAGAACCATGACACACGGCTGCGCAAGGGGATCACGGCGGGGCGCAGGTTGGCCGACAGGACCAGCAGGCAGGGCAGCCCCACCAGCAGTTCCACGAAGATCGAGATCAGGCGCGTGTTGACACCCTGCCCGCCCGAACCGGGAATGAACAGGATGGCGGCCACGGGAACCAGCAGGGCCACACTGCGCTCGCGCTCAGTCACGCGAACCCTGGCGGAATTGTTCCCAGGCGGCCACGGCAAAGGCGTGGCCCACGTTGAGGCTCTCCACCGAACCGGCTCCCGGAATGGCCAGGCTCAGTCCCAGATGAGGACGGGAATCACCGAGTCCGTGGCTCTCGCTGCCCATCACGAGCACGTCACCGGGCTGGAAGTGAAACTGGTCCAGACTCGTGCTGGCGGCTCCATCCAGGCCGATCAACCGGTGTGATCCGGCGAGGTCCGCCAGATCCCCTTCGTCCAGCCGTACCGCGTGTGACAGGCGGAAGACGGCACCCATCGACGCACGCAGCACCTTGGTGTTGCCCACATCGGCGCAGGCTCCCACCAGTCCGACCCGGCGAATGCCGAACCAGGCGGCCGTGCGGATCACACTGCCCAGATTCCCGGGATCGGCCAGGCCATCCAGCAGCAGCTGGGGACCTTGCGCCGCCATGAGCGCGTCACGGGATTCCAGCTCCGCCGGGCACTCCGCCAGTGCGATGATGCCTTCGGGTGCGGGCTGCGCGGCCAGTTTCACCGCATCGGATTCATGGATGCGCCAGAGCAGGTCGTCACGCTGGAGACGGCGGAGGACAGGAGCGGGCAAGCGCTCGGCAGCGGAATCGGTGAGATACACCTCGCGCAGGGGCCAGCGCGAGAGCAGCAGTTCGTCCAGACACTTGAAGCCCGGTACCAGAACCAGAGCGAGTTCACGGCGTGTGCGGGAGTGGTGCAGCTCCAGCAGGGACTTGAGCTGGCTGCGGGATGTGTCATGCATGACTGTTCCGGAAAGGTGACGCGGAGCGAGCGGGCAATCGGGACCTCAGACGGGACCTCGCAGGCCCATGCCGTAGATCTCGACCACGGGCAGCGCGATCACCAGTCCATGACCCGGCTGTGAGACGGGGCCCACCACTTCTTCGAAAACCTGGACCACGGACGCCACCTGGGCATCTTCCACCACGGTCAGCAGAGTCTTGTTGTGGGGGCGGTTGCCCGAGAGCAGGCCCTTGAGGCCGGCAAAGATCGGGATGTCATGGCTGAGGATGCGGCCCATGCCCACGCTGTCAAGCACGGTGGCACCCCGTACATCCACTTCCAGGAAGGCCTGGATCAGGTCATCCAGCAGTTCTTCCTTGTTCAGGATGACCACCAGCAGCTTCATCGAGGCCTCAGATATCCAGGAAGTCGTGTTCGCAGTTTTCCACGGCGTGCAGGATTTCCTCTGCCGTGGCCAGGGACTCCAGCCGTTCCGCAAGACCGTGTTTGGCCAGCCGACTGATGCGGGCCAGCAGCTTGAGGTGCATGGACGTCATGCCGGTTGCGGTGAGCAGCAGCACCAGAACCGATGCGGCCTGTCCGTCCGGTGCGCCGAAATCCAGCCCGGGGCGGAACAGACCGATGGCCACGATCGGTTCATCCACGGGCCAGGTGTTTCCGTGGGGAATGGCGACGCCACAGCCGATTCCGGTGGGATATTCCGCTTCCCGCTCCAGCACCATGGACAAGGCATCCGCGGGCCGCTCGAGAACTCCCCGCTCGTGCAGGGTCTCGATCAGCAGGCGGATGGCGGCCGTTTTTTCAGCCGGAGCATCGGCCACGACGATCTGGGCGTCGCTCAGCAGGTCTGTGAATTTCATGGGGGTCTTCCACCAGGCTCGGCAGCGCACGGAGTTGCCACAACGGGAACGGTCCCAAGTCTTGTGCGCACAACAGGGGCGGAAAGTAGAAAAGGCTGGCGGGGCAGGCAACGCAATTGCCCTCCCGCTTGAAACTGGCGGGAGTGACAGGCCCGACAAACTTCATTTTCCTGAGGTGAGGATGTCTTCTTCGGGACTGAGCGACAGGAATTAACTTCGCCACCTGACGATAGATCGGCAGACGCAGCTTTCATCAAATCCCGCGTATGACCGGACTCAGCATCCCGTGCTGATCTGTCCGCCCATCGCATGCACTGGAATTCCACGGCATGTCCGGGGTTATGGCCCACGAGCGCCGGGGGCTACGGCAGGACTCGTTCAATGGTGGACCCTCCAATGGAATACAACACCGCTCTGAGCGCCGCGCGCAGTCTGCTGAACGGACTGGAACAGGCCACACTTCTGCTGGACGGCCAGGGCACCGTGCTCCATGCCAATCCTGCCTTTCATCGCTTGCCCGGGCAGACGTCGGTGATCGTGCCCAGCCTTGATGATCTGCTGGATGCCGGAGCCGCGGCCCGGCTGAAAGCCCGGTGCGCGGGCGCGACCAACGGCCATCAGGGTGCGTTCGAACTGGAGCTGCGTCAGTCGGTGCCGCTGGGGGCGCTCCCGGAGGCCCTGAAAACCCGGGCCCGGCTCTCAGGCGTCGAGATGGGGCGGACCCGCTTCTTCACCCTTCAGTTGGAAATGACGGAAGTGACCACATCGCACGAGAGCCTTTTCAGCAGCCTGGTGGAGTTTTCTCCCAGCGGCATGGTGCTGGTGGACGGACAGGGCCGGATCCTGCTGGTGAACCGTGCGGTCGAGGAATGTTTTGGCTATTCCCGCGACGAGCTGCTTGGCAAGCACGTCGAGGAGCTGCTGCCGTCACGGCTGCGCCAGGGGCATCAGTCGCTGCGCCAGGCTTTTCTCCGGTCGCCCAGTACCCGACCCATGGGCTCCGGGCGGGATCTGTACGCCGCCCGCAAGGACGGCAGCGAGTTTCCGGTGGAGGTAGGCCTGAATCCCGTACCGGGTACCGAAGGCCCCGAAGTCCTGGCCGTGATCGTGGATATCAGCGAGCGCAAGGCCATGGAACGGGAGACCGCGCGGCTGCAGGAAAAACTGCAGCAGGCCCAGAAGATGGAAAGCCTGGGAGTGCTGGCAGGGGGCGTAGCCCACGACTTCAACAACCTGTTGACCGGTGTGATCGGCAATTCGGATCTGGCGCTGCTCTCGCTGCCGGAAACCTCGCCCGCCTGTGCCAACCTGATCGACATCCAGCGCACGGCGCTGCGGGCGGCCGACCTCTGTCGCCAGATGCTGGCCTACTCGGGCCGTGGACGCTTTGAGATCAAGTCCATTGACCTGAATGGAGTGATCGAGGAGATGCTCCAGTTGCTGCATTCGAACATCGATTCGTCCATCCAGATCGCGAACAAGCTGAAGTCCGGATTGCCAGCCATCGAGGGCGATCCCTCACAGGTCGGCCAGGTGGTGATGAATCTGGTTCTCAACGCGGCCGAGGCGATGCCCGAGGGGGAGGCCGCATCGAACTGCGCACGGGCTTGATCGAAGCGGATCAGACCTACCTGAACAGTCTCCAGCTGCACGACCGCACCACCCCCGGCACCTTCATCTCGATGGAAGTCACGGACACGGGGTCGGGCATGGACAGTCTGACCCTGGAACGGATCTTCGACCCCTTCTTCACCACCAAGTTCACGGGCCGTGGTCTGGGCTTGGCCGCCGTGGCCGGCATCGTGCGGGGACACAAGGGCGGAATCTTCGTGACCAGCACACCGGGAAAGGGCAGCAGCTTCCGTGTCCTCTTTCCGTGCTCGGATCTGCCCGTCACCCCGCAGAGTGACGATGTGCTCAGCGTAGTGAGCATTGCACGGGCGAAGCGTCTGCTGATCGTGGACGATGAGCCGGTGGTGCGGGAAGTCCTCTGCAACACGCTGCATCAGGCGGGTTACAAGGTCGTGGCGGCCGCCGATGGAGAATCGGGTCTGGCGCTGTTCCGGGAACGGGCCGAGTCCTGGGATCTGGTGCTGCTGGACCTGACCATGCCGGGCATGGGGGGCGAAGAGGTCTTTCGCCTGATCCGCGAACAGAAACCCGCGCTGCCCATTCTGATGATGAGCGGCTATGACGAGAGCGAAGTCACCCTGCGTCTGGACGGCCAGGGAAGTTCCGGCTTTCTGCAGAAACCCCTGCGGCCCCAGCAGGTTCTCGAGTGCATTCATTCGGTGCTGAACCCTGAAGGCAACGGGCTGGCCTGACCCTTCAGGCGTAGCCGTGTGCCAGCAGCTCCTGCAGACTGAGTGGCGCGGGGCGCTGGCGATTCTCCAGGGCCGAGGCGAACGCCTCGGCCGCAGCCAGGGTGGTGGTGTAGCCCAGTTGTGCTCGCAACGCAGCCTCGCGAATCACGAAACTGTCGGCAATGGCCGCACCCGACCCCGTGGTATTGATCAGAAAGTCCACCCCGCCCCCGGCGATGTGATCCACGATGTGGGCCGCGCCTTCCAGCCGCGCCTCGTTGACCTTTGGCACACGCAGACAGGGAATGCCGCCCGCATGCAGTGCCGCGGCGGTGCCGCCCGTGGCCAGCAGGTCCAGGCCCAGAGCATGCAGACGGGCGCCCAGCCGCGCGGCGCGGGGCTTGTCCTCGTCGCGCACGCTGATGAAGACCCGTCCTTCCATGGGAAAGCGCGTGCCCGCGGCCAGCTGGGAAAAGGCGAAGGCCTCCGGGAAACTGCGTCCCATTCCCATCACTTCTCCCGTGGACTTCATTTCGGGCCCCAGCAATGGATCACTGCCCGGGAAACGGCCGAAGGGAAACACGGGCTGTTTCACGCTGACGAAACCGGGATCCTTGAGACCGTCGGGAGCGGCGTCGGACAGACTCATTCCGCTCATCACCAGCGCTCCCACCTTGGCCAGGGCAAACCCCCGGGCCTTGGCGATGAAAGGCACCGTGCGCGAGGCCCGCGGATTGACTTCCAGCAGGAACAGACCCTCGGGATGCAGGGCCAGCTGGGCATTCATCAGACCCACCACGCCCAGCTCGAGAGCCAGGCGGGTCACCAGTTGTGATACTTCTCGCAGGCGCGACGATTCCAGGCTGTGGGGTGGAAAACTGCAGGCGCTGTCGCCCGAGTGGATGCCCGCCTCCTCGATGTGCTGCATGATGCCCGCCACCAGCACGCGCTGGCCGTCGCAGACCAGGTCCACATCCAGCTCGATCGAATTCTCGAGATAGCGGTCGAGCAGCACGGGTCCCTGACCGCTCTCGATCTTCACCCGCTTGAGCCAGCGGCCCAGCTCGTCCGGGTCGTGCACCACCTCCATCGAACGGCCACCGAGCACATAGGAAGGCCGTACCATCAGGGGATACCCCAGTTGCTCGCCCAGCGCCAGGGCCTGCTCGGCGTTGCGCGCCGTATCACCCGCGGGTTGCAGGATGCCCAGCCGGGTGACCAGCTCGTGGAAACGCTGGCGATCCTCGCAGAGATCGATCACCGCGGGCGGAGTGCCCAGGATTGGAACCCCGGCCTCCTCGAGGGCTCGGGCCAGCTTGAGCGGGGTCTGTCCGCCGTACTGGATCACGACTCCGCTGGGGCGTTCGACGCGCACGATCTCGAGCACTTCTTCCAGGCAGAGCGGTTCGAAGTACAGGCGATCGCTGGTATCGGTGTCTGTCGAGACGGTTTCCGGATTGCAGTTGACCATGATGGTCTGGAAGCCCGCCTCGCGCAGCGCGAGCGCGGCGTGCACGCAGCAATAGTCGAACTCGATGCCCTGGCCGATCCGGTTGGGGCCGCTGCCCAGAATCATCATCCGGGGACGACTGTCCGGGCGGGCCTCGCACTCCTCGCCCCAGGTGCTGTACAGGTAGGCGGTGTCCGCCTCGAACTCGGCCGCGCAGGAATCCACGCGCTTGTACACGGGGTGCAGTCCCGCGGCGTGGCGCAGGGCCCGGACGTCCTGTTCGGCGCACTCACAAAGACGGGCCAGCCGGGCATCGGAGAATCCCAGTCGTTTCAGCAGTGGCAGCCGCGCCTCAAGCTCCTTCAGACGTGTCTCCCGGGGGAATGCAAGCAGCTCCGTTTCGTGTGTCACCAGCGCCTCAAGCTCCCGCAGGAACCAGGGGTCAATGGCGCACAGGGCGTGCAGTTCCATGACCGACCAGCCCTCGCGCAGGGCCTGGGCCACGAAGAGCAGCCGTTCCGGGCCGACCACCGTGATGCAGGACTCCAGCAGGGGGCGCGGCCAGTGGCCGGCGCTGTCGGGAGTCGGACAGGGGCGTTCGTCCAGCCCTTCCAGCCCGCTTTCCAGGCTGCGCAGAGCTTTCTGCAGCGCTTCGGCAAAACTGCCGCCCAGGGCCATCGCCTCACCCACCGAACTCATCTGGGTACCCAGCGAGGCGCGTGCGGCGGGAAACTTCTCGAAGGCGAAACGCGGTGCCTTGACGACCACATAGTCCAGGCTGGGCTCGAAGGAGGCCGGGGTGCGCCCGCCGGTCAGCTCGTTCTTCAACTCATCCAGTGTGTAACCGATGGCCAGTTTGGCCGCCACCCGGGCAATGGGAAATCCCGTGGCCTTCGAGGCCAGCGCGCTGCTGCGCGAGACACGCGGATTCATTTCAATCACCACCGCGCGGCCATCGCGCGGGTTCACCGCGAACTGCACGTTGCTGCCGCCGGTGTCCACGCCGATCTCGCGCAGCACGGCGATCGAGGCGTCGCGCAGGCCCTGGTACTCCCTGTCGGTCAGGGTCATCGGAGGAGCCACCGTGATCGAGTCGCCCGTGTGCACGCCCATGGGGTCCAGGTTTTCGATGGCGCACACGATGATCGCGTTGTCGGCCCGGTCGCGTACCACCTCCAGCTCGAACTCCTTCCAGCCCAGCAGGCTTTCCTCGATCAGCAGTTCGCTGGTGGGCGATGCCTGCAGGCCGCGGGCGCAGATCTCGCGGAATTCCTCGGGACTGCGCGCGATGCCGCCCCCGCTGCCGCCCAGGGTGAAGGAAGGACGGATCACGCAGGGCAGGCCGAAGTGCTGGCGTGCGCTCTCCGCCTCGGCCATGGTGCGGGCCATGCGTGACACGGGGCTGGCCAGCCCTATGCGGTCCATCGCGTCGCGAAACAGTTCGCGGTCTTCGGCGGTGCGGATCGCCCGTGCGCTGGCCCCGATCAGTTCCACTCCGTGCATGGCCAGAACGCCGTGCGCCTCCAGTTCCAGAGTCAGATTCAGGGCCGTCTGGCCACCCATGGTGGGCAGCAGGGCATCCGGTTTCTCGCGTTCGATGATCTCGGCCAGGCGGCGCCAGGTCAGCGGTTCGATGTAGGTCGCGTCCGCCAGCTCCGGGTCGGTCATGATCGTGGCCGGATTGGAATTGGCCAGGATCACGCGGTAGCCTTCTTCCTTCAGGGCGCGCACGGCCTGGGTGCCGCTGTAGTCGAACTCGCAGGCCTGGCCGATCACGATGGGACCGGCGCCGATCAGCAGGATCGAGGAAATGTCCTTGCGTGCGGGCATGGCTCAGGCCCTCCCTTGCGCGGTGCTCTGGCCATGGCGCGCACGGCGGAATTCACTCATGGCGACCACGAACCGGTCGAAGAGTCTGTCGGCATCACGGGGGCCCGGGCAGGCTTCGGGGTGGCCCTGAAAGCCGAAGGCTGGTTGCGATGTGCAGCGAATTCCCTGGATGCTGCCGTCAAAGAGACTGCGCTGGGTCACCTGCAGTGTGTCCGGCAGCCCTTCCTCGTCCACACAGAACCCGTGGTTCTGACTGGTGATCCAGACCTCGCCAGTGGCCTCGTCGCGCACGGGATGGTTGGCCCCGTGGTGGCCGAAGGCCAGTTTGCGGGTGCGTGCACCGGCGGCCAGCGCCAGCAGCTGATGGCCCAGGCAGATGCCGAAGAGCGGAAGCCGCAGGTCCAGCAACTGGCGCACGGTGGCGATTTCCTGATGACAGGCGGCGGGATCGCCCGGTCCGTTGGACAGCAGCACCCCATCGGGCTCAAGGGCCAGAATGGTGTCGGCGGGCGTGGACGGCGGCACCACCACCAGCGAACAGCCGCGATCCACCAGTCGGCGCAGCATCTGCTGCTTGGCGCCCAGATCCAGCACCACCACGCGCAGTCCACCGCCATCGGGCGTGCTGGCAGTCCCTTGCGGACTCCCGCTGCCCGTGCTCCATTGCAGGGCCAGAGGTGTGCCCGCGGCGGAAGCCAGGTTCAAGCCTTCCATCGACGGACTGCGGCGCGCTTCGTCCACGGCCCGGGCCGGGTCCATATTGCCGTCGCACACCAGACAGGCGCGCTGGCTGCCGTGGCTGCTGAGCAGGCGGGTCAGGCGGCGCGTGTCCACTCCCGCGATCGCGGGCAGGCCTGCCTGTTCCAGCCAGGTGGGCAGTTCCAGCCGCGAGCGCCAGCTGGAGGAGTGCAGGCTGAGATTGCGGATGATCAGCCCGGCGCAGTGGCTGCCGGCGCTTTCCAGGTCCGCCAGGGTCATGCCCGTGTTGCCGATGTGGGCCGCCGTCAGGCAGACCAGCTGGCCCGAATAGGAGGGGTCCGAGAGGATTTCCTCGTAGCCCGTCATCGCCGTGTTGAACACGGCTTCGCCGCAGCGACGGACGGGCGCACCGACGGAAATGCCGTGGAACAGACTGCCGTCTTCCAGGGCAAGCAATGCGGATTGTGACATGGGGACTCCGGTCTGAGGTCGTGGCTGGCCTGTGTGTACCGGAAGGAATGAGAGTAGCCATCCGGGGGCGCAGATGCAACGGGCGGGGAAACCGTGGCGGGATTTTGAGGCGGTTCAAGGCTGAGCACCGTCCTGCGCCAGCGTCGATTTTCTGGGCGCACATGGATCGCGCTGGCCAATCGGCTTGAAGAGTGACCAACGGGGCAGCTCCTGCTCCCGCTGGCCTATTTCAGCAGCAGCAGGCGCGTGCTGCGCACTCCCTGGGCTGTCTGCAGGCGGGCAAGATAGAGCCCCGAGGCCAGTGCGCTGCCGTCCACGATCACCGAATGACGTCCGGCCGGCTGTGTCTGGGCCACCAGTTCGCGCACCAGGGCGCCCTGGATGTTGAAGAGATCCAGACTCACGAATCCGTCCACGGGCAAGGTATACGCCAGGGTGGTGCTGGGATTGAAGGGGTTGGGCACGGGCGCGTCCAGGCTCAGGCTCCCGGGACGCAAGGGGGTCTGCTGGCCGGTGAGCTCCAGGGTCCAGTCACACAGCGCCCCGTTCTCGTTCCAGACCTGGTCTCCGTTGCGCACTTCGATGTGCATTTCCATGTCGTTTTCCAGCCAGATCTCCAGGGTGTCCAGCGCGGCTGCGGCATCCTGCAGACTGGAGGTGGAACCGGTCCAGGCGATCTGGCCCATGATCCAGATCTCCGCCTGCAGGTCCTGCGCCGGGGGAGGCACCACATCCAGCCCGATCAGCCCGTCGTTCCAGTCCACCAGAAATCCGCTGGTGGCGTCGGGTTCGTTGCCCGGGTTGTCAATGGTGCCGCACTCCGACTCCGGCCCGACCTGCATCAGCACCTCATGGGCACTGGCCCGGCAGGGCAGGCTGCCCACCACGGAGCCCAGCTCCAGCTGGGAGGAAAAGTAGCCGGCCTGGTCGGACTGGAACATCAGTTCGAAGGTGCGACTCTCGCCGCTGGTCAGGCTGAACTCCGGCGAGCCCTGCAATTGGAACACAGCATCCGGAATGCGCAGTGTGTCGGCCAGCAGCAGATCGCCCGTGTTGGTCAGGGTGAACGATGCGCTGCGCGAGCCATGCACGAGGGATGGGGCGAAGAACAGGCTGTCCGGCTCGAGAAGAGCACTGGTGTGCAGGCTGCGCTGGATCGCCAGACTGTGTCCGTATCCGGCCGACAGTTTCAGGAAGGACTGATTGGCTCCCTGCAGCTCGCACTGGCCGCTGAAGTTTCCGCCCCAGGCCGCCAGGCTGCTGTCGGCACGCAGGGCAAGACAGTGGGTCCAGCCCGCGGAAACCGCGATGAAATCTTCATTGGGCGCGGGAAGTGTGCAGGCTCCGTAGAGATTGCGTCCCCAGGCGACCAGACTGCTGTCGGCCCTGAGCGCCACCACGAAATCGGGGCCGGCGGACAGAGCGGTGAAGTTGCTGTTGGGTTCGGGAATGTCGCACTGACCGAAGGTGTTGGAGCCCCAGGCGACCAGGCTGCCGTCGGCCTTGAGGCCGATGCTGAAGTTGTCGCCGCCATCCACGGCCACGAAGTCCGCATTCGGCTCGGGCACCGAGCACTGGCCTTCCACATTCATGCCCCAGGCGGCCACGCTGCCATCGGACCTCAGGGCCAGACTGTGGTGGAAACAGGAACTGATCGCCACGAAATCCTGATTGGGCTGCGGACTGTCGGACTCTCCCGCCACATTGCTGCCCCAGGCCACCACCGTGCTGTCGCTGCGCAGGGCCAGATTGTGCGAATAACCAGCGGAGATCGCTCGATAACTGGAGGTCGGGTCGGGCATGGGCGCCCAGGGCACTCCCCAGGACACCAGGCTGCCGTCGGCCAGCAGGGCCAGACTTTCCAGCGAGCCGGCACTCACGGCCATCACCGAATCAGGAGAGATCAAGGATGGCAGTTCGAAATCTCCCAGCACGACGATGTGCCCCACGGACTGTGCGAATCCGGACAGGCAGATGAACTGAAGACTGGCCACGGTGGCCAGGACGCAGCGACGTGACATGAACGCACTCCAGCGCGGGGTGGGGGAAGACCGCTGATTGGATTCAAATTGATGGATGCTAAAGGATTCTGTGCTGCGACAAACAAGGCACATTTTGCGTGCGTGAGCAAGCAGTGAATACACTCCTCATGAAAGGCCGGGCGAGGTGCCGTCCCCGGACCGTGGGTGAGCGGCCTGTCCCGACCTTTTCTGATCATGGAGCGGTCCGTGGTCCTTGCATCGGGCCGGACTGACGCCAGACTCTTCGATTCAGCATATTCAGCAGCCGCAACAGCCAAAGGGGGACCGCATGGATCTGCGACTGGTCATGACCACCGTGCCCGACGAAGACTTCGCCCAGCGGATCAGTCTGGCGCTGGTCCAGGAAAAACTGGCCGCCTGCGTGAGCAGCATTCCGATTTCCCAGTCGGTGTACGTCTGGGAAGGCAACCTGCAGAAAACGGCCGAAATTCAACTTGTGATCAAGACCGTCAGCTGGAAACTGGAAGAGCTGGCCATGCGCCTGTCCGAACTGCATCCTTATGAATTGCCCGAATTCGTCGTCATCAAACCCGAGGCGGCGGGCACGGCCTGGATGTCCTGGGTGCGCACACACACCGGAGGAGCGCAATGAGCGAACTCACCGTCCACTACATGCGTTGGGCCAAGGGTCATCAACATGGCACACATGATCTGGCCTCCTCGGGCATGCCTCCCGTGGATCCGCGGCGGGCGGGACTGCTGCGCGACGAAACGCTGTACCTGGAAGCGGCACGCGGCGGTGATCCAGGCCTGCCCTCGCTGCAGCAGGCACTGGCCGACTGGATCGGTGGCACACCGGCCATGTTCCAGACCGGCATCGGCACCAGCGGAATCAACCTGCTGGCCCTGCGTGCCATTGCCGCACCCGGTGACACGGTGCTGGTGGAGACACCCGTTTACGAACCGCTCTGGAAACTGCCCGAACTCTTCGGCATGCACGTGAGCCACTTCCGGCGGGATGCCTTCGGCGACAGCAGCCTGCGACTGGAGGAACTGGAACGCGCCTGGCGTCCCGGCACGACCGCCGTGGTGCTGAGCAATCTTTTCAACCCGGGGGGCAACCGGCTCTCCAATGGCGAACTGGAAATGCTGGCCGACTTCGCCCGGGACCGCAAGCTGCGTGTGCTGCTGGACGAGGTCTACATGCCGTTCTGCGACGGCGGGCATGGCCACCGGCAGCTCTCCTTCCTGCGCTCGCCCCTTTTCATCAGCACGCTCAGCCTGACCAAGGGCTGGGGCCTCAGCTGCCTGCGCCTGGGCATCATGGCCTGCCGGGACGAGGACATCGTGAGACGCGCCGACCATCTGAACGACTCGGTCAACGTGGTGCATCCCTTCGTCAGCGAGCACGCGGGCCGCCAGTTGATTTCCAATCCCGAGCGACTGGACCTGCTCCTGCTGCCGCACCTGGAACGCATCGAGGAGAATTTCCGGCAGCTCAAGGACCAGTGCGAGGCGCGCGGCATCGCCGTCTCACAACGCTCGGCCGGCCTCTGCTGTTTTCTGCGCATCCCCGGCGAACCCGAACTGGGCGCCTTCTGCGACCGCCTGCTGGCCGAGCGTGGAGTGGTGGTCGTGGATGGGGGATACTTCCAGGCACCGGGCCACCTGCGCATCGGGCTGGGGGCCACGCGCGAGCATTTTGATCGGGGCCTCGAGATTCTGCTGGACCAGCTTGGCCGACTGGAGCACTGAGTTCATCTCCCGACCAAGGTCCCGATCCGTCGCAGGGTTGGACGTCCGGCCTCCCGCTGACATCATTCAACACCAAAGGCAAGGTGCGTCGGGCGCTTGCCACGGATCGTGTGACACCACGATCGCCCAACCGCGACAGGAGCCTTCATGAACGCCACCCACGTGGAAGTGCGTCACTTGACCCGCGAGGACATGGCCGAACTGCGCGCCGCCAGTGAACAGGTCTACCAGCAGGAAGAGCTGGCCACCTGGAACGACGTGACCATCGATACCCTGCTGACCATCTTTCCCGAAGGCCAGATCTGTGTCTGCGTGGATGGGGTGGTGGTCGGCTGTGCCCTCTCGCTCATCATCGACTATCCGCGCTTCGGAGATGACCACACCTATGCCCAGATCACGGGAAAGATGAGCTTCGACACCCATGACCCTTACGGGGATGTGCTCTATGGAATCGAAGTCTTCATCCACTCGAAGTATCGCGGGCTGCGCCTGGCCCGGCGACTGTACGACGCGCGCAAGGAACTCTGCGAGAACCTGAATCTGCGGGCGATCATCGCGGGCGGGCGGATGCCCACCTACGCCAAACATGCCGCAAGCATGAGTGCCAAGCAGTTCATCGAGAAGGTCAAGACCCGCGAGCTCTACGACCCCGTGCTCAGTTTCCAGCTGGCCAATGATTTTCACGTGCGCAAGCTGCTCAAGGGATACCTGAGCGGCGACCGCGAGTCGCTGGAGTACGCCACCCTGATCGAGTGGCCCAATATGTACTACACGCGGTCGGTGAAACTGATCAACACGGAAAAAGTGGAAGTGCGGCTGGGAATCGTGCAGTGGCAGATGCGCGCCATGTCGTCGCTGGAGGATTTCTTCGCCCAGGCGGAGATGTTCGTGGACGCCGTCTCGGATTACAAGAGTGATTTCGTGCTCTTTCCCGAGCTCTTCAATGCGCCGCTGATGGCCGAGTTCAACCATCTGCGTGTCACCGAAAGCATTCGTCGTCTGGCGGGCTACACCGACGCGATCCGCGAGAAGTTCATCGAGTTCGCGATTTCGTACAACATCAACATCATCTCGGGCAGCATGCCCTGCCTCGTGGATGGCAAGCTGTACAACTCGGGCTTCCTCTGCCGCCGCGATGGCACCTGGGAGCGCTACGACAAGCTGCATGTGACACCTGCCGAAGCCAGAAACTGGGCGATGAACGCGGGCAACCGGATCCGGGTCTTCGACACCGACTGCGGCAAGATCGGGATCATGGTGTGTTACGATGTGGAATTCCCCGAATACTCGCGCCTGCTGGCCGACCAGGGCATGAACATTCTCTTCGTGCCCTTCCTGACCGATACCCAGAATGGCTACACGCGCGTGAGGCATTGCGCCATGGCCCGGGCCATCGAGTGCGAATGTTATGTGGCCATCGCCGGCGCGGTGGGAAACCTGGCCAAGGTGAACAACATGGACATCCAGTACGCCCAGTCCGCTCTGTTCACTCCCTCGGACTTCTCCTTTCCCACCACGGGCATCAAGGCCGAGGCGACGCCCAATACCGAAATGACCATGATCGTGGACATCAATCTGGACCTGCTGAAGACCCTGCACAACAATGGCAGTGTGCATGCCATGCGCGACCGGCGCAACGACCTGTACCGTCTGGAGCTGCTGCGATCGGATGCCGGAACCGAATACGGCGGCTGAGCGCGGCCCCGAATGTTCCGGTCCGATTCTCTCTCAAGGCTGTAAACCATGACAGACAATTCGGCCCGGACGCAGGCATCGGTCTGGCCCTCCTCACGCTCGCTGGCGGTTGACGGTGCTCCCTGAGGCTGGCCTGTGCAAGGATAACAGTGTCATGTATCGACAATGCGCACGATCTTCAATAAAAACAAGCCGTGGCTTGGGTGGATTCAAGAAACTCCTCCCATTGCAGACGAACTGGCCCGGAGCTTGCATTTCGGATTGCGTTCTGTCGCCGCTCCGGCGATGGGTTCCTGTTCCTGTCATGGAGATTCCACCGATGACGCGCACCATAGGTGTACTTGCCCTCGTTCTGCTGTCCGGAATCGGTCTTGCCAGCATGGCCCAGACGCAGGGCGGCCCGGGCAACGGTCCGGGTCAGCTGCTTGATCCCTGGGGCATCGGGCCCACCACCTCCGAGAGCGATGAGGACTCTGGTATCCTCTTCGGGGATGGTCCGGGAGTCCTGCTTTACCAGCCCCCGCGGGAACAGGGCCACGGCGCGAGTCCCTTCCTTCCGCCCAAAGGCCTCGGCATCCTGCCCTGGAAGCAGGACCCGCGGCAAGGCGCAGGTCGCAAGTAGAGCGGCCACTTCTTCGTCACACCCGCCCAGCCATTGCGAAACCCGCGGCCACCAAGGTTGCGGGTTTCGTGTTTCATGAATTGCTGTTTCCTGTTGCCGAGTGGTCTGGCAGAAATTCGAACCGTACAATTGGACCGTGCGTTCCCACGGATGCCAACCGCAATCGTCATCAGGAATTCGCCCCGCGCGAACCGGGACACTGCGTGGGTGCTGGGGGGCAAGGCACCAAGTCCAGATGGAAAACCCCGGAGAACGGACCCATGGAACGCGGCATCCTGATCACCCACGGCACGGACACCCTGGCCTGGACCCTGCCCTTTCTGCGCTATGCGCTCAAGAACCTGGACTGCAATGTCTGTCTCACGGGCAGCCAGGTGCCCATGGAGCATGCCTTCGCCCATTCCGATGGCTTCCAGAACGTGCACGGTGCCGTGCGTTTCCTGTCCATGCTGGAGCCACCGACGCTGTTCGCCGTGTTCAACAATGGCACCGAAGCCTTCGAGGACAGTCTGGCCAAGGTGGAACGCTGGCGCGGCAGCGCCTTCATCGGCAGTCCCATCGCCACCATGGAATGGGACGAGATCCAGCACCGGGCCGGCGACGCCCGCCTGCGCGAGCCGTTGGTGCTGGACGAGTTGCACCTGATCACAACCGGCGGCACGATTGACAGCGCACCGATCCACGGTCGCGACGATTCGCTGATTCCCGGCTACAGCGTGGTCGAGGACTTTCTGCGCATGGCCATGCCCGACGCCTTTCACAGCATTGCGGTGCATCGCGTGTGCTCGGTGGATTCCGCCGAGATGACACGTCCGCTGATGGAAGCCATCGCCCGGGAAGTCTGGCGCTGCGCCACGGGGCGCACGGACCAAAACCCCGGCGTGGAGGACGGACTGGACCTCAACTTCTGCGACCGGGTGCGCATCGCCTACTGCGACCCCTTCCGCAGCGCGCACGAGTACTGCCGCGCCGTGGACGAGAACCGCGCCGTGATCCTGGCCGGCTACGGCGGCGGCAACGCCTGCGCCAACCCACAACTTCCCGAGAACGCACTGGAAGCGCTCAAGCTGGCCCGCGAACAGGGCAAACCCTTCATCCTGACCAGCCAGGTACCCATCGGCCCCGCCGACTTCGTCTACGAAACGGGCGCACGCTTCATCCGCGAGGGCGCGATTTCCGGCGTGGACAACAGCCTGCCCGAGTGCCAGCTGCGCGCCATGTACCTGCTGGGCCACGAGCGCGAACTGGGCCAGATGGCCAGCAACCTGGGCCTGAGCGCCGAAACGCTCTTCGAGACCCTCTTCCTCTCCGGCATGAAATTCCGCAACCCCGCCTCGCGCCAGAACTACCAGAAGCTCAGCGGCGGCCGTGTGCAGCTTTTGAAACACGATCTGCTGGTGGGGCGGCCGTTCGTGGGCATCGAGGATGAGTTGCGGGAGTTGTTGAAGAAGTAGCTGAGCTCGAATAAGTTCGAATCTCGTATTCCAGAAACAGGTACCACTGCCATGAACAAAAAGTCTCTGACCGAAGCAGACATACGTACGAAATTCATCACGCCTGCAATACTTGGCGCCAATGGCGACAAATGGGACGTGATGACCCAGGTGCGCGAAGAAGTCTACTTCACGAAAGGTCGCGTCATCGTTCGTGGCAAGACGGTCAAGCGGGGCAAAGCGAAGAAGGCCGACTACCTGCTCTTCTTCAAGCCCAATGTCCCCTTGGCAATCGTCGAAGCCAAGGACAACAACCACGCGGTCGGGGCCGGCATGCAGCAGGCGCTTGAGTACGCCGAAATCCTTGATGTGCCATTCGCCTACAGTTCGAACGGTGATGCCTTTCTCGAGCACGATCGTACCGTCACGTCAGGAACCGTCACACGAGAATTCCCGCTTGATCAGTTTCCCTCGGCAGAGGAACTCTGGCGGCGCTACTGCGCGGCCAAAGGCTGGGATGGACCCAAGCAAAAGGTCAACACGCAGGATTACTACGACGACGGTTCAGGCAAATCTCCCAGATACTACCAGCAGATTGCCATCAACCGAACCGTCGAAGCGATCTCTCGCGGCCAGAACCGGATTCTGCTGGTCATGGCAACGGGCACCGGAAAGACGTATACATCCTTCCAGATCATCTGGCGGCTGTGGAAGGCCGGCGTCAAGAAGCGAATTCTCTTCCTCGTGGATCGCAACATCCTCGCCGACCAGACCAAGACCAACGATTTCAAGCCCTTCGGCAAGGCGATGACGAAAATCGTCAACCGCACGGTGGACAAGTCCTACGAAATCTATCTCAGCCTCTATCAGGCCGTGACCGGCAACGAAGAGGTACAGAACGTCTACAAGCAGTTCTCGCCCGATTTCTTTGATCTGGTCATCGTGGATGAGTGTCACCGGGGCAGCGCAGCCGATGATGCCAGTTGGCGCCAGGTACTTGAGTACTTTCAATCGGCCACTCAGATCGGCCTTACCGCCACACCAAAGGAGACTCGCGACGTTTCCAACATCGAGTACTTCGGCAAGCCGGTCTTCATGTACTCGCTCCGTCAGGGCATCGCCGACGGGTTTCTGGCACCCTACAAGGTCGTGCGAATCGGACTGGACAAAGACCTCGACGGCTGGCGCCCGGAATCCGGCCAGAGGGACAGACTCGGCCAGGTCATCGAAGACCGTGAATACAATTCCAGTGATTACGACCGCGACCTGATCCTCGAAAGGCGCACTGAGGTTGTTGCCGCCAAGGTCACCGAATACCTGCGCGCCACCAATCGCTTTGCCAAGACCATCATTTTCTGCGAGCGCATCGATCATGCGGAACGCATGCGCCAGGCGATGGTGAATGCCAATCCCGACCTGGCCGCCGCCAATGCCCGCTACGTGATGCGCATCACGGGTGACGATGACGAAGGCAAGAAGCAGCTCGACAACTTCATCGACCCCGAGTCCACCTATCCGGTTGTTGCCTGCACTTCCCGGCTGATGAGCACGGGCGTGGATGCCCAGACGTGTCAACTGATCGTGCTTGACCGGATCATCAATTCCATGACCGAGTTCAAGCAGATCATCGGACGTGGAACACGCATCAACGAGGACTACAACAAGTTCTTCTTCACCATCATGGATTTCCGCCGTGCCACGGTTCTCTTTTCCGACCCCGACTTCGATGGAGATCCTGTCCAGATTCACGAACCAGGCCCAGGCGATCCACCCGTTCCCCCGGACGCGCCACCGTCTGATCCGCCGACTGATCCTCCTCTGCCTCCCGATGGCCCGGACGACGATGACCGGCAACCGCGTACCCGGTACTTCGTGGACAACGTCGATGTTCGCGTGGTCATGGAGCGGGTCCAGTTCCTTGATGAGTACGGGAAGCTCATCACCGAATCCCTGACGGACTACACGCGCAAGGCGGTTCACAGGAACTACGCATCACTTGACGATTTTCTGAGCACCTGGAACTCCGCGGAGAGAAAGCAGGCCATCGTGGATCTGCTGGTCGAGCAAGGAGTCTTCATCGAGGAGCTGGCCGAACAGGTTGGCCGTGACTACGACCCCTTCGATCTGGTCTGCCACATCGCCTTCGATCAGCCACCGCTCACTCGTCGGGAACGTGCCGAACAGGTCAGAAAGAAGCACGTCTTCGCGAAGTACGGGGATCAGGCGCGTGCCGTTCTTGAAGCCCTGCTCCAGAAGTACGCCGACTACGGCATCGCCAGCGTCGAGTCGATGGACATCCTGAAGGTGGACCCTCTCCGCGTCCATGGCACACCCATGGAAATCGTCGGATTCTTCGGTGACCTGGAAAGTTACGATGCGGCCATCCATGAACTTGAAACCGCCCTTTATGAGAAAGCAGCGTAGCTCATGCCCAATGTTTCCAACGTGGTCAAGTCCATCCAGGACATCATGCGCAAGGATGCCGGCACCTACGGTGACGCGCAGCGTCTCGAACAGCTTGGCTGGATGTTCTTCCTGAAGATCTTTGACGATCGCGAGCAGGAGATGGCGCTGCTGCGTGACAGCTACAGATCGCCGCTTCCCAAGCATCTGCGCTGGTCTGACTGGGCAAAGGATGAGGAAGGTATCACTGGCGACGCCTTGCTTGACTTCGTAAACAACACGCTCCTGCCAAAACTCAAAGCCCTCACCGGTGGCGATCGGATGCACTCCCTGATCCGCACGACCTTCGAGGATGCCAACAACTACATGAAGAACGGCACCTTGATGCGGCAGGTCGTCAACAAGATCAACGGCATCGATTTCAACGCCTCCGACGATCGTCACATGTTCGGCGACATCTACGAGAAGCTCCTCAAGGACCTTCAGTCCGCGGGCAATGCCGGCGAGTTCTACACACCACGAGCCGTGACACAGTTCATCGTCGAGCAAGTCAATCCTCGCCTCGGCGAGACTCTGCTTGACCCCGCCTGCGGCACCGGTGGCTTCCTTGTGTGCGCCATCGAGCACCTGCGGAAACAGGCGAAGACCGAGGCGGATGAACGGGCCATCCAGGACTGCTTTTCCGGCATCGAGAAGAAGCACCTGCCCCATGTGCTCTGCATGACCAACCTCATGCTCCACGGCATCGACGTTCCCTCGAACGTCCGCCACGACAACACCCTCGCCCGCCCCCTGCGTGACTGGGGACCAAAGGAGCGCGTGGACGTGATCGTCACCAACCCGCCCTTCGGCGGCATGGAGGAGGACGGCATCGAGTCCAACTACCCCGCCGAATTCCGCACGCGCGAGACCGCCGACCTCTTCCTCGTGCTCCTCATGAAGCTGCTCAAGCCCGGCGGTCGCGCCGGACTCGTGCTGCCCGATGGCACCCTCTTCGGCGAAGGCGTCAAGACCCGGATCAAGGAAGCCCTGCTGACCGAGTGCAACCTGCACACCATCGTCCGCCTGCCCAACGGCGTCTTCAATCCCTACACCAGCATCCGCACCAATCTCCTCTTCTTCACCAAGGGCGCGCCCACGACCCACGTCTGGTTCTACGAGCACCCCTATCCGCCCGGCGCCAAGAGCTACAACAAGGGCAAACCCATCCGCATCGAGGAGTTCGAGGCCGAGCGCGCCTGGTGGGGCAAGGAAAGCAAGGGTTTCAAATCCCGCGTGGAAAACGAGCAGGCCTGGCGCGTCTCCTTTGACACCATCAAGGCCGGCAACTTCAATCTGGACCTCAAGAACCCGCACAGCCCCGACACCGGTCCCGGCGATGTGGATCACCTGCTGCCCGAATACGAAAAGCTTCTCGCCCGGATCGCCGAGACACGAGGGCAGTTGAAGACGCTGCTCATGGAGGCGCTCAATCGATGAAAAGGACAGCCGCCGCCACACGCAAAACCGCCGACAAGACCAATCCAGACAGCCTCGCCCCGCTCATCGCCGAGCTTCGCAGCCTCGTCCAGTCCGCCCGCCGGGGCGTGGCGTCGGTGATCGATACGTTTCAGGTGATGACCAATTTTGAGATAGGCCGGCGCATCGTCGAGCATGAGCAGAAGGGCGAGAAACGCGCGGCGTACGGAGCCGAATTGCTGAAAGAGCTTTCGTCACGGCTGAGGGAGGAATTCGGACGCGGGTTTTCAAAGGCGAACCTCGAATACATGAGGCGGTTCTATCTGGAGTGGCGGGATCGTGTGCCACCCATTGCCCAGCAGGCTGCTGGGCAATGGGGGGCAGGGCAGATCCAACAGAAGCCTGCTGTCAGAATGGCCTCGGCCGAGATTGCCCAGCAGCCTGCTGGGCAATTCGGCAATCCTTTCACCCTCAGCTGGACCCACTATGTCATTCTTCTCACGGTCAAGGACCCGGATGAACGCAGCTTCTACGAGATCGAGGCCACCAACGAAGGCTGGTCCGTGCCCGAGCTGAAACGCCAGAAGGCTTCCTGTCTCTACCAACGCCTCGCCCTCAGCCGGGACAAAGCCGGCATCAAACGCCTCGCCCGCGAGGGGCAGATCATCACCGGGCCGGAAGACCTGCTCAAGGAACCTCTCGTCCTCGAATTTCTCGGTCTGGAGGAGCAGGCCCGCTACTCCGAATCCGACCTCGAATCCGCCATCATCAGCCACCTCGAAAAATTCCTCCTCGAACTGGGCAAGGGCTTCCTCTTCGAGGCGCGGCAGAAGCGCTTCACCTTCGAGGGCGACCATTACTTCCTCGACCTTGTCTTCTACAACCGCCTCCTCCGCTGCTACCTGGTCATTGACTTGAAGCTCGCCAAGCTCACACACCAGGACCTCGGGCAGATGCAGATGTATGTGAACTACTACGACCGCGAGGTGAAGCTCCCGGAGGAGAACCCCACCATCGGCCTGCTCCTCTGCCGCGAGAAAAACGAGGCCGTTGTAAAGCTCACCCTCCCGCCAGACGCCAACATCCACGCCCGGGAATACCAGCTCTACCTGCCCTCGAAGGAACTGCTCCAGGCCAAGCTCCTCGAATGGGTGCGCGAAGAGGAAGCCAGGCCATGAAGCAGGAAACGTTTTTCAAGAAGTTCGACCAGTTCGCGGACGCGCCCGATGCGGTGGCGAAGATGCGCGAGCTGGTGCTGGAGCTTGCGATTCAGGGAAAGCTGGTTGCACAAGATGGCACAGACGAGCCCGCGCGTAAGCAGCTTGAGCGGATTGCCGCCAAGAAGTTGAAAACCGGCCGCGTCGCTAGAGTGAAAGCGCGCGCAGGCGCAAGCTCCGCGACTGAAGACATTGAAACCTACGTTCCCGATGGATGGGAGAATACTTCCCTTGCCGCTCTCGTCACCGTGCTGAATGGCCGCGCCTACTCAAAGGATGAGCTACTTGAGGCGGGGACGCCGGTTCTCCGCGTCGGCAATCTCTTCACCTCAAAACACTGGTACTACTCCGACCTCGAACTCGAACTAGACAAGTATTGCGACACGGGAGACCTGATCTTCGCGTGGTCGGCATCGTTTGGCCCGTTCATCTGGCCGGGGCCGAAGGTGATCTACCACTACCATATCTGGAAGCTTGAGCTGCATAGCGAGGCAGACCTGCACAAAGGCTATCTGTATTGGTTCCTCCAGAACAAAACTCAAGAGATCAGGCGGGCAGGTCACGGAGTCTCCATGCTCCACATGACGAAAGAGAAGATGGAGAAGCTGGAGGTGGTTCTCCCACCCCTCGCCGAGCAGAAGCGGATCGTGGCCAAGGTGGATGAGTTGATGGCGTTGTGTGACCGCCTGGAGGCGCAGCAGCAGGAACGAGAGACACGACACGCCGCGCTCGCCCGCGCATCGCTGGCCCGCTTTGCCGACGCGCCCACCCCGGCCAACCTCAACTTCCTCTTCCACCCGTCCTACGACATTTCCCCTGCAGACCTCCGCAAGTCCATTCTCACTCTCGCTGTCCAAGGCAAACTCGTCCCCCAAGACCCCAACGACGAAGATGCACGAGCCATGATTGATCGCGCGATGGCGGAACGGCAGCAAACGATCAAAACCAAGAGCCTTCGACGGAAGGAACTCGACGATTCGGTCGATCTATTTGTGCACGCTGATTTGCCATCGTCATGGTGTGTTGAGCGAATCGCTAATCTCGTCGATCCTGAAAACACGATTTCATACGGCGTCCTCGTTCCGGGAATCGATGTGCCAGACGGCATCCCGTTCGTCCGCGCTCAAGACCTCCGCCTTGCCAATCATCCGCTGAGGCCCAACAAGACCATCGCGCCAGAGATTGAAAAGCCTTACGCCCGAACACGGCTCACAGGTGGCGAGATACTGCTCTGCGTCGTCGGCAGCATCGGAAAGCTTGGCGTCGTTCCTGATTCGTGGGCAGGTGCGAACATCGCGAGAGCCGTCGCACGCATCAAACCCATCCCCGATGTTCTCCGCGATTACCTGCTGCTCGTTCTCCAAGAGCAGTCGGTTCAGAACTACTTTACTTCGACAACGCGTACTCTTGCGCAACCGACGTTGAACGTCGGTATGATCGAGCAGACGCCGATTCCAATACCACCCCTCGCCGAACAACGCCGGATCGTGGCCAAAGTGGAGCAACTGATGGCCCTGGTGGACGAGTTGGAATCGCAGCTCGCGGACTCCCGCGCCATCGCCAAAGACCTTCTGTCTGCCCTGATTGCAGAATTGACCAGCTGAAAGAACACGCATGGCACTGTCATACGTCTACACCCAGGCATGCGCCGAAGAGTACTCTGGTATTGAACTGTCCGGAATTCGCGCATTCCGTGACATGTGCCGAGTTCAAAGGAACTGAAAGGAAACGGATCTGTGTGCTTCGGGTGTTCGAGCCGGGACCAGTGTGCAATGAAATGGGAGTTTGGACAATGAGCCCAGCGAATGGAATCCTGCGCGTTGCCCTGGAACTGGGGGCTCTTGCTGTGTTTGGATACTGGGGGCGGGAATATGGGGCTGGCATGTGGCGGTACGCCTTGATGGTCGGCATTCCGCTGGGCGTGGCCTTGGTATGGGGCACATTCACGGTTCCCGGGGACCCCGCGAGAGGCAAGGACGGGCCGGTGCCCGTCACGGGGGTGATGCGCCTGTTCATCGAGACCACCGTGTTCGGATTCGCCATGATGGCTTTGCGATTTCTGGGCCATGAGAATCTCTCGCTGGGCTACGGCCTTGCCGCGATGCTCCACTTCGCCTTCTCCACGGATCGTGTGAAGTGGCTGGTCAGGCAGTAGCCGCAGGAGCTTCGGCGACCCCTGGCGTGCGCCCGTCCGGCATGGTGGGAGGAGAGCAGGGCCCGCCGCTGCAGTATCGTACACAGAACAACGGACCGCACACAGCAAGTCAGATTTCCAGCCTCTGGAGGAACAACACCATGGCCAAATACCTGATCTCCTTCCCCAGCGCGGCCATGGTCGTGCCCAGCGATGAGTTCGAAGCGGTGGGCCGCGATGCGCGCGCCGTGATTGACGAGGCGAAGGCGGCAGGCGTCTACGTCTTTGCGGGCGGCATTGACGAAGGTGTGGCGCCCGTGCGGGTGGCGGCGGACGGCGCGGTGGCCGAGGGCGGCTACCCTTGGGCGCCTTCGCTCGACGGGGGCTTCACGGTACTCGAGCTGCCCACGCGTGAGGAGGCGATCGTCTGGGCCGCGCGCCTCGCCAGGGCCTGCCGCTGCGAACAGGAACTGCGCGTCTTCGGGCTCGACCCGGAATCCTGACGCGTCGCACGGTCCGAGCTGATCTCACAGCATTGGATCAGCACTATTCACGCCAGCAGTCTGGCGTCATTCCGCTGGAAAGGGAGGGCGATGTTCGGCATCCATGACTATTGGATCTTCGTGGCCACGGGCATCCTGCTGAATCTGACTCCCGGGCAGGACACGCTCTACATCGCCGGGCGCAGCATGGCCGGAGGCGTGCGAGAGGGCGTCGCCTCGGCACTGGGCGTGGGAGTGGGCGGCGCCCTGCATGTGCTGGCGGCGACACTGGGCTTGAGCGCGGTGCTGGCGACATCAGCCATGGCCTTCGGCATCGTCAAACTGCTGGGTGCGGCATACCTGGTGGTGCTTGGGCTGAAACTTCTGCTCCCGCGCAGGGATTCCCGGCCCACGGAGATCGCGACACAAGCGGGAATGCCTCTGCAGTCGGCGTTTGGCCGAGGCATTCTGACGAACGTACTCAATCCGAAAGTGGCGCTGTTCTTTCTGGCCTTCCTGCCCCAGTTCATCGAACCCGACAGTGCACACAGAGCGCTCTCCTTTCTGATTCTTGGAGCGACCTTCGTGCTGACGGGCACAGGCTGGTGTCTTGTGATCGCCGTGTTGACCGCGCGCACCTCCGCTCGATTCAGACGCTCGTCCAATGCGGCAACGATGATGCAAAGGCTCGCGGGTGCGGTGTTCGTGGGGCTGGGAATCCGGCTGGCCCTCGAACGAGCCGCGTGAGACATCGATCATCATGCGTCAACGGAAGACACTTGCAGTTTGCAGTGACAGAGTCAGAAAAGGACCCGCAGCCCAATGACTGAGCCAGATCTGCAGGACAGAGCGTCACGCCAGAATTCCAGGTCATCGGATTTTCAAGGGTGCTGGAGGGTCGCGGGCCTTGGCTGTCTGTCCGTCGTGGTGCTCGCGGTCATCGGCGGTTTCTTCTTCTACCGGGGCATCATGGGGTTCATCTCCGGGATGAGTGACGAGTACACATTCCCGATTCCGATGCAGATGCCCACCGTGAGCGTGACGGACAGTGAGGCTGCGGCCGTTCTGGAAGAAGTGGCACAGTTCAGCGATGCCCTCGACCATCATCTGGCGGTTCCTCCGCTGGTACTTACCGCACGGGAGATCAACATTCTGATCAATCGGCATCCCGACTGGAAGGAACTGTCAGGCAAGGTCTACGTGTCCATTGATGGCGATCGCATCAAGGGACTGGCCAGTATTCCACTGGACAGCCTTGGCGGCATGTTCGAAGGCCGCTACCTCAACGGATCCGTGGTCTTCCGCATTGGGTTGGCGGCGGGGCGTCTGTTGGTCTTCGCGGATTCGCTGGAAATCGGCGGCAAAGCCTTGCCCGATGCCTTCGTGAGCGCCGTGCGTGCCAGGAATCTGGCGGATGATGTATACGAAGATCCCGAATCCATGGACGTGATCGATCAATTGCAATCGATTGCCGTGCGCGATGGAACCCTGATCATCGAACCCCGGCGGACTGCAGGCGCGGGGGCCCTGTAGCGATTCCTTGTGGACGCATGCTAGAAAAAGGAGACACGCAGATGTCCAAAGTGACACCCTTCCTGATGTTCGACGACCAACTCGAATCGGCCATCGCTTTCTACACCACCACATTCCCGGACTCAGAGATCAGGAACGTCGCCCGGACCGGCAAGGACGGTCCAATCACTTCCGCCGAATTCGTTGTCGGCGGCCAGGTCTTCATGGGATACAACGGCGGCCCGTACTTCAAGTTCTCCGCCGGGTTCTCGCTTTTCGTCAACTGTGCGGACCAGGCGGAAGTTGACAGGTACTGGAACGCGCTCGTCAACGCCGGTGCAACTCCGATGCAGTGTGGCTGGATCACCGATCAGTTCGGCATCACCTGGCAGATCGTGCCGAGTCGTTTCATGGAGCTCATCGGCGACGGGAACCCGGACAAGGTACAGGCGGTGATGGACGCGATGATGAAGATGGTGAAGCTGGATATCGCGGAACTGGAGAAGGCCTACGAGGACGCATAGCGGACCAGGGCACGGCAACCATTGAGCCGTTGCGGAATCAATCGGCGACACTCTCTCGTTCGAAGCTTCTGGCGAGGCTGCAGCGTGCAGGCTTGCTCTGACTGACATCGGCATGCAACGACGGCGCCTCGCACGGCCGCTGATGCCGGACATGACCCCATACCAAGGAGGCTGGCACCTTGTCAGACACAGTCTTCGAAACGGAGCGCCTGCGTGTACGGCGCTGGCGAGACTCCGATCTGGAGCCACTTCTGGCCGTGTATGGTGACCCGGAGGCCATGAAGTGGGTTGACGACGGCAAGCCCATTGCGCATGACGAGTGCGTGCGGTGGCTCGGTGTCACTCGCGCCAACTATGAAGCGCGGGGCTACGGCATGTTCGCCGTGGAAGAGAAGGGGGCGCTGGGAGTGATCGGCTTCTGTGGACTTGTTCACCCCGGTGGGCAGCCGGAACCGGAGGTGAAGTACGCCTATCGCCGCTCGCACTGGGGGCGCGGCATCGCCACAGAGGTTGTTGTTGGCCTGATCCGGTTCTGTGCCAGGGAGTTTGGAATCCGGCACCTGATTGCCACCACGGCACCGGAGAATACCGCCTCCCATCGAGTGTTGCTCAAGGCCGGCCTGACACAGGGCTTGCAGCGCCAGGAGGATGACGGCACACTCACACAGATTTTCGACTGGCGATCCGCCGAGGGGCAAGGCTGAGCCTCGACACACGCAGAACGCCGGCCCGCACCGTTTCATACGTGGGTTGAACCCTGAACCAACCGCCTGAAATCCTGGAATGCGACAGATGACAGCACATCCGCCAGTATCTCAATTCTACCATGGCACACGAATTGAACGCAAGATGGGCGACCTGATCAAACCCGGCGACACACGCGATGGTGGTGGCCAGAACGGGTCTACGGCCTACGTTTTTCTGACCTCCAACCTGGACGAAGCCATCTGGGAAGCGGAGATCGCCCCGGGCGATGGGCCGGCCAGAGTCTACACCGTCATGCCCCAGGGTCGGGTCATGCATGTCTCAGAAATTCCGGGCCATGAGTCACCGGGACATCCAGCCATGTCCTCCTGTTCCGAAGAGCCGCTGAAGGTCCTGGGTGAAGTCACGGAGTGGCTTCTGTACCACGGCACCCGGGCTGTGCTGAAGCCGGGCGAGCTGCTCGCGCCGGGCCATCTGGCGAACTTCGGGCGTGAAGCCAGGACAGCGAACCATGTGTATCTGGCCCGGACCCTGGAAGCCGCCATCTGGGGGGCAGAACTGGCGAAGGGTGAGGGACCCGGCCGGATCTACATTGTGGAACCCACCGGCCCGATCGAAGAGGACCCCAATCTGACCGACAGGAAGTTCCGCGGCAACCCGACCAAGTCATACCGTTCCCGTGATCCACTGCGCATCGTGGGCGAGCTCAGTGAGTGGCAGGGGCACTCGCCCGCCAGGATTCAAGCGATGAAGGAGGGCCTCGAGCGGCTTGAAAGACAGGGGCTGAATCATGTGGATGATTGAGCGCAGGCCAAAGCACGCCCTGTCGCGACCGGGTCCATCCGCCGGAATTGGAGTTCCCGACGACGGGGGCCTGGCCTTTCTGTTGCCCCCCCCCTTGCACCGGCAAGGGCCACCCCAGCTTCATCAACATCCTTCAGGATTTTCCCGGGCATGACGAATGTCCGCTCGGGCAAGCGCGCCTTTCGCCATACTCGGCAGGTCGTGGGTTCGTCCCAATAGCATCCGGTCGGGAGACTCAGCCATGCCGTACCGACTTCTCATCGCCCTGCTGATGGTGGCTCTGCCCGCCTGGGGCAGGATCATCCACGTGCCCCAGCGCTACAACAACCTTCAGTGGGCCTTGAATGTCTCCCTCCCCGGTGACACGATTCTGGTGGCGCGAGGTATCTACTACGGTCGATTCACCAGTCCGACCCACAGCCTCACCCTTTGCTCCAACTATCCATTCACGGGCGACAGCGCGGACATTGCCGAGACCATTCTGGACGGTGAATACCTGGGGACCATTCTGGACATCGTCTGTGTGGACAGCTCCTTCACGCTGTGCGGAATGACTCTGCAACACGGGATGGGGCAGGAGACGGGCGCCGGTGCGTACTGCTTCCGAGGAGGAGCGGTGCAATCCAGCAGCTCCGTCGATCTGGAAATCCGTGATGTGGTCTTCCGGGAGAATCGGGCACTCCGTGATGCGCCCGTGCTTTACTTCGGTGAGAATTGTACCTCGGCAAGTTTCAACGGCAACCTGAGCCTCAGGAACATTGTCTGTACGGACTGGGCCCTGGACGAGCCGCCCACCTATGTCACATATGCAATGAAACTCATCTGCACGGGATCGCGAGTGATCATTGACGGAGTGCGCTTCGATGGCGGAAGCTCTCCGGTGGGTCCGATGCAACTGAGCGCGTTTCGCATGGACTCGGTGTATGTCAACGATCTGCAGGCTCTCAACGGAGAGAATGGGTTCCTGAGTCTGCATTCGTCGGTTGTCCGTACCCATGGCCAGGTGTTCTCCAACATCCGGATGGCCGCTGACCCTGGCGTGTCGGGCTGTTTGTTCAATCTGTACGCGAATCATTATGACGTGGACAGCTCTGTCGCCATTGTCCGCAACATCGAGCTGTCGGGCCTGACAACGTCGCTTGGACTGCGTGTGGGTTCCGCGCGCACCCGGATCGAACTTGACGGTTTGCTCATCCACGGATGTCGCAGCACGACCACCGGCAGTTTCGCGTCGATCACATCGGACGTATCCTGCATGATGCGTGATGTGGAGTTGTACGACAACTCCCAGGTCGGGACGGCCAACGCCTTCTGCTCGGTGCGTGAGTTCGATTGCGCAGGGTTGAGCATTCACGATTGTCGCGCGACCGGGAACTCGTACGGATTCTTTCACGCAACCAGCGTGCTCGGCAGCCGTGTCAGTGACATCCAGCTGTACGGCAATGTGTCAGGGGACAGCCTGTCCAATTCGACCTGCCGCCTGCTCAATCTGAGTGGCTATGACATCGACGGGGCCTGGATCCATGACAACCGGGCCATCATTCCAGCTGCCCAGGGATACGGCGGGAGGGCTCTGCAGGGCGCCATGTGCAATGCCAGTGGTGACGTCCTCAGCGTATCCAACATCCGCTGCGAGAACAACCGGGTCGACGACCTGGACCCCGGCGACAATCCGGATCTGTTGCTGTACAGCAACCACGGCCGGGACTTTTCCGCGTCCGGCAGCACCTCGTTGACGGCCCGCAACATCGTGGTGCTGAACAGCCGGCAACCCAATCACAATCCCGAGAGAATCGTGGACTCCGAGTTGGTGCCGCATGGGCTTGGATCCAGTCTGAGCCTTTCCGGGGCATTGCATCTGTTTGCAGACAGCATCTGGGTTGAGGATGTGGACGATTGCGGGCTCGAGCTGTACGGGGATTCCATCCGGGTCACCAATGCCGTCTTCAGATCCGTGGAGCGGGCTGCGGTCCAGGTGAAGTACTCTCCCGCTCATGTGATCCACCGCGACTTTCACTTCCGGAACCTGCTGGTGCAGGATCTGGTGGCCGTGGACAACCTGCTGCCCGCCAACCAGCGCCATCTGAGTCGGCAGGCCGTGATACATGTGGAACCCTCGCAGGACCACTTCGAGTGGGCCCCGCGACTGCGCATCGAGAACTCGACCGTGACCGGCAGCCGCGGGTTGCGCCATCTGATTCATGGCATCACCGAAATGACCCTGGACATGAACAACAACCTGTTCTGGGACAACACGGTCGACGTGCCCGCAGAATGCGAAGGCACACTGACCCAGACCTGGCTGTACAATCTGGTGCCCCCGGGATTTCCGGAGGGCGACAACTATGTGGGAGCCGATCCCGATTTCGATCCGGAACTGGGGATCCCCGTCCTGAACGAGACCTCCGTCTGCATCGACGGTGGCAACCCGGCTCCGGTGTTCAATGATGCGGTGGACCCGGAATACCCTGGAATTGCCCTGTGGCCCGGGCAGGGAACCGTGCGCAATGACATTGGATACACGGGCGGCCCGCACGCCGGCGATCTGGAGTATGTGGTCCCCGTGGAATCTCGCCCGGGTGGGCCTCCGATGCGGCCCAGCGGGTTCCTGCTGCATCCCGCGCGCCCCAACCCCTTCAATCCGAGCACGCTTCTGTCCTACACGCTGGGTGCGCCCGCCGAGGTGGAACTGTCCGTCTTCACTCTGCAGGGGCGCCGTGTGCGGTCGCTGGTTTCCGGCTGGCAAGCCGCGGGCCTGCACGAGATCGTGCTGGAGTCGGCTGGCATGGCCAGCGGCCTCTATCTGGTGGCACTGCGTGGAAATGGGCAGTGCAGGACCGGCAAGGTGCTGCTGCTGAAATGACGCGGCTCCAGGGCTCGCGGAAAGAATCAGGCCTCAGCGGGAGAGGAAGCCCAGAAACAGCTCGCAGTGCTGGGACAGCGTGACCAGCCCGGACTGCTGGTGGGCATCGAAGAGCTGGCCCGCCGCGTCCTGCATGGAGGCGTGCTGAGGATGGCCCGGACCGGGCAGGTAGGAGGCGGAAGCCAGGCGGCCCTTGAGACCCTCGCGGTTCAGGGCCTGGGGATTGGGCAGGCGATAGCGCAGGATGCGTTGGCGACCCATGAAGTCCCGCAGCACGTCATCCGTCGGATGGTGTTCCCTGACCGCGCCATAGTCGATTCCCCAGTGCTCCAGGAACAGCTCGTAGTCGCGGTCGAAGGGAGTGCTCGTGGTGTCACGCAGATTCCACATCAGCAGGACGGGCGCGGGGGGCTTGAGGATGCGCTGGAACTCCTTTCGGCTGGCTTCGAGATCGAACCAGTGAAAGGCCTGGCCGGCCACCACAAGATCGACGCTGTGATCCGCCAGACCCGTCGCTTCGGCGCTGCCCGGCAGGCTGCGGAAGCTGGGGCGTGATCCCAGCAGCGATTCGGCCGCGTGACGCATGCCCGCGTTGGGCTCCACGGCCCTGACCTCGTGGCCCGCAAGCAGAAACGGTCGGCAGGAAAGGCCCGTGCCCGAGCCGATGTCGGCCACCACGGACAGTTCGCGCAGGACACCCTGCTCCCGCAGCAGCCCGGCCAGCATGGCTGGCCAGCCGGGGCGATGGCGCCGATAGACCTCGACCCGGTCGCCGAAACGTTCGCGGGAATCCTGCATCAGGTGTGACATGTTCGCGCGTTTCCCCGATTCTCCCGGCGGATTTCGTGTACGCAGGATTTCCGCTGGTTCTGTCCTTGACCTCTTGCTGGCTCTCAACCAAATTGGGCCTTCCCGTGCCCGGAATCCATACCGCAGTGCGAAACCGAAAATTTGCCGAGTCAGGTCCGCTGCATGGCGCGAACCTGCAGTCCCTGAAAGGCTGCCCATGCCTTTCCATACTCCCGCCAGGAGGCCGCTGATGAGTCTGAAGTCGCTGGATCGCAACAATTTCGATCAGGAAGTATCCCAGGGGCTGGTGCTCGTGGATTTCTGGGCCACCTGGTGTGCGCCCTGCAATGCCCTGACTCCGGTGCTTGAAAAGATCGCCGACGACTCCAGCCTGAACGTGCGCGTCGCCAAGGTGGATGTGGACGCCAACCGCGAACTGATGATGCGCTTCAATGTGCGCAGCATTCCCACCATGATCTACTTCAAGGACGGTCGCCCGGTCGACCAGACCATGGGCCTGGTCTCCCGCGAGCAGATCGTCAACCGCATCCAGAAGCACAACCAGCTCTGATCGATTCTCCCGCCCCGGAGAAGCCCATGCCCCGGAACTCCTCCCGCCTGCGATTGACTCCTTCACCCGCGCGCCTGTTCTTTTCGCGTCTCTGGCGCGAAGGCGGTGGGCTGATTCTGCTCCTGCCCGCCCTCTGGCTGCTTCCCGGAATGGATCCCGCCGGCTGGATTCGCTGGATCATCCCGGTCTTCGCCGGGTATTCGGTCCTGATCTCCATCGGGCTGCGTGCACGCGTCCAACGCATGGCGCTCTGGCTGGAATCGGACTATCTGGTGAATGCGCCGGGCACGCTCAGGGAGCGCAGGTTGGCTCTGGAGCTGCTGGATGCCAGTGCGGGATTCAGCCAGGACCTGCCGGGTCGCTTGCTGGGCTCGCACCGTCTGCGGCTCAAGGATGGGCGCTGGCTGCGGCTCGATTCCTGCGGATTCTCGGCGGAGCAGATCCGTCAGCTGGATCAGGCTCTCAAGGCGCGTCAGCCTTTTCAGTGAGCGTGTGCTCCATGGACAGCAGGTTGTTCAGCATCTGACGCAGGGCCTCGCTGCCGAATGGTTTCTGAATGAAGGGCACATCCGCCAGCCCCTCGTTTTCGAGCCACAGATCACGGCAATCATAGCCGCTGCTCAACAGGAGCTTCTGGTCGGGATCCCGCTTGCGCATTTCCCCCAGCAGCTCGATCCCATCCATGTCCGGCATGGTCAGATCCAGAATCACCAGATCGAACACCGAGCCGCCGTCGAGAATCCGAAGCGCTTCGGGACCGGAAGCGGCCAGAGTCACCCGGCATCCAAGACGTTCGAGCATGCGGCTGATCATCCGTCGCACGGACTGTTCGTCGTCCACGACGAGAAGCGCGGGATTGCGGCTGCTCGTACTCGGATCAACGGCCGTGGGCAGGTTCGAACGTGACATGTTCCTGACACCTTCCAATGGAAGCAGCACACGAACCGTCGTGCCCTGACCGGGCGTGCTGGTGACGGCGATCGTGCTCCGGTGTCCGCGCAGGATGCCCAGAATGGCGGCCATGCCAAGGCCTCTGCCGGTGAACTTGGTGCTGAAGAATGGTTCGAAGATGCGCTCGCGGATACTGTCATCCATTCCACAGCCCGTGTCACTGACCGTCAGCTCCAGCCAGTTTCCCTCGGCCAGTTCATATTCCTGGATCCCGGATTGCCCGACCACGGTCGCCTGAAGGTCGGCGGCCGTGCAGTACACGCATGAGGTCTGCACCCGCAGAGTGCCCCCTTGTGGGCCCAGGGCTTCGACGGCATTGGTCAGCAACCCCGTCACCATCTGTGCCAGTTGCGATCCGTCGCCATTCAGGCGCGGGAGATCCGGGTCCAGCACCACGTGGATGCTTGTATTCGCGGGATTGTGGTTGGCCAGCGGAAGGCAATCGCGAATGATCGCGTTCAGGTCCACGGGGCCGATTTCGTAGTGTCCCATTCCCGTATACGCCAGCATCTTGTTGGACAGCTCGGCCGCCTGACGCGCCGCCGTTTCGATTTCGTCCAGGCCGAAGGCCAGGTCGCTGCTGGGGGCGGCATCGTCGCGCCCCAGTTCCACATTGCCCAGAATGGTCATCAGCAGATTGTTGAAATCGTGAGCCACGCCTCCGGCAAGCATGCCCAGACTCTCCATGCGCTGGGCCTGCTGCATCTGTCGTTCCAGAGCCAGGCGTGCCTGCTCTCTCTGTTTCATCTCGGTGACATCCGTGATGTAGCCCTTCATGAGAGTCGCTTGTCCGTCCAAGTCCCTGACGATGGTGGAGTGAGCCATGATCCAGCGCCACTCGCCGTTGCTGTGCTTCAGGCGATAGGGTTGATGGTCAAAGATCACGGAACCACTCTGGAGGGCAGAATCCACCTCGCCGAGGACCCGCACCCGGTCATCCGGATGGATCAGTTGCTCGTACAGCACCTTGCCTTCTATGAAGTCCTCTGCCGGGTAACCCGTGATGGCCAGCACGTTGGGGCTGACCCGTTTCACGGGCCAGTCCTTGGCAATGCGCATGGTGTAGGCAACCACCGGCCCCTCGGAAAACACCTGCTGCTCATGAGCCAACCGCTTGTTCAGTTCCAGCAGGGCCGCTTCCTGGCGCTTGCGCTCGGTGATGTCCAGATGGGTGCCCATCATTCTCAGGACCCTGCCCCCGGAATCCCGTTCGGTGACACGACCCTGATCCAGCACCCAGACTTCCGAGCCATCCCGGTGGCGCATCCGGGCCTCCAGGCAGTACTCTTCCCGCTCTCCCGCGAACACCTCGGCCAGTTGGCGATTGGAGGCGTCCAGATCCTCCGGGTTGGCCAGACGCATCCAGGTCTGGATCGAGACCGGTTCCAGCTCTTCCGGGCGGTAACCCAGAATGCTCGCCCAACGGGCGTTGATCCGCAGGCCTCCGGTCTGCACGTTCCAGTCCCAGACACCGACTCCGGTACCTCGCAGAATCAGCTCGAGCTCCTTTTCCATTCGCCCGATGCGGTTCTGCCGGGCTTGCAAGGGGCGATGGACGAAGAACCACAGCACGGGAGCCATGGCCAGCGCCACCCCCCCGGTACAGAGCAGGCAGATCATCAGACTGGCATGTGTGGTTCCCGGTGTCGCCAGCATGGCTTCCAGAGTTTCGCCCAGAAACAGCAACCCGGACAGAATGCCAAGAGCCGCCAGGAAGGACAGTGGAGACGTGAACTTCTGGCAGGCGTCCCCTGACAACCGTGTGGGTTTTTCCTCGGGCATGATTTGTCCTCGATCTCGGGCATGGCACAACATGACCGCTGAGTTATCGTCCCCGTGAATGGAAGTTTCCACGCCGCGCGGGAATTCTGCCATGCGTCGAACATGTTCTATTTTGTCCCACCCCCCGATCACCTTTGGGCTATGTCGAAGGAGAAGGATCAGGAGGGATCATGTTTTCAGTCAACCCATGGGTGCCCGCCACGAAGAAGGAGCTGGTGCAGAGCATTTCCAGCGTCTATCGGGGCGAGGAGCAGCGCTTTCGCCAGATGAGCAAGAAGCAGCTGCTGGCCATTTTCTTCTACCTGCGCCGGACGCGCGGCCTTTTCAATTGATATGGAGCTCCGATGAAGGCCCAGGAACGACAGCTCTCGATGGTGGCCTGCCTGCTCAACCACCGCTACGGACGCACGCTGGATCAGCTGATTCGCGACATCCCCGACTACGGCGAGGGTGACGCCGCGCGCAAGAAGTTCCAGCGTGACCGCAAGCTGCTGGAAGAGATGGGCGTGCTGATCCGGATGGAGGTGCTCGAAGGCGAGGATGCCACCGGCAACCTGCAGTACGTGTATCGCCTGGACCGGCGCGAATTGTTCGCTCGGCCGCTGGACCTCAGTGAGGAAGAAGTGCGCGCGTTGGCCTGGCTGGCCCAGCAGCTCGAGGCCGAAACCAACTGGCCCTTCCGCGAGATGGCCCGCAGCGCGCTGGAAAAACTGAAGGCCGAACGGGAGCCGGGAGCCCGACTCAGCGAGCGGGTGCGCATTCTGGCCTACAGCGCCCTGCGCGAGGACCGCGACCTGCTGGAAGCCCTGGGCAAGGCGGTGGTGGACGGTGTGTCCTGCGAGGTGCGCTATCGCAGCGCAAACGGAGAAGAGCGCACGCGCACGATCCACCCCTACGGACTCAAGTTCAACCACGGCCACTGGTACTGTCTGGCCTGGTGCGAATGGCGCCAGGCCGCACGCGAGTTTCGCGTGTCACGGATGAGCGAGTTCCGGCCCGGCAGCACACCCTTCGAGCGCCGCGCCGAGGTGGATCTGGAAGGGTGGTCCCGGGATGACAGTTGGGAGCTGGGGCTTGGCGAGGGCCAGACTGTGGAGGTGGTGTTCGAGAAGGGCCTCAGCCGTCTGGTGAGACGCCGGCTGGGCCGCCAGGCCGTGTTCCATGAAGAAGATTCCCTGCGCGTGCAACTGGACGTGGCCAGACCGGGAGCGTTTCTCGAGTGGCTGCTCAGTTGGGGTGCCCGCGCCCGCCTGGTGGGCCCGCCCTCCATGCGTCAGCTGTTGCGCGAGAAACTGCAACGGGCCCGCGCCCTGTACTCCGACGGAGGATCACACTGATGGCCGCCACCCATTCCCTGAGTCGCCTGATGAACCTGATCCCCTACCTGAGCCGCCGCCAGGGCCAGAAGGTGGATCTGGTCTGCAAGGAACTGGGCCTGGAACTGAAAGAACTGCTGGCCGACATCCGGATGATTTCCGCGCTGTCCTACGGCAACTGGGGCGAAGGCGACCTGGTGGACATCTACCTGGATCACGACACGATCCAGGTCTTCACCGGTGGTCTGTTCGAGCACCGCCTGCGTTTCTCCCAGCCCGAGATGGCGGCCCTGCTGAGCGGCTGGGACCATCTGCAGGCGCTGGGGCTCAAGCGCTACCTGCCCGGCATGGAAAGCGCGCTGCGCCATCTGCGAGACGAGCTGTCGGGCGGTGGCGGAGGGGATCTCGAGGAGATCAGCAAACGCATCCGCTACCAGGTGGGGCTGTCCGCGGATGAGGACCTGGTGCCCCAGGTGCTCTCGGCCACCGAGGAGCACCGCAGTCTGGAGATCCAGTACTACTCGGTGAACAGCAACAGCCACCGCAGCCGCCGGGTGGACCCCTGGCACTGTGTCTGCCGCAACGGAGTCTGGTATCTCACCGGACACGACCATGCCAGCGGCGAGCAGCGCACCTTCCGGCTGGACCGGATCAGCGAACTGACCGTGCTGGACGAGACCTTCAGCGTGCCCGATGGCTTCGATCCGGAACAGGTGATGACTCCGGGGCATTCCTGGCTCCAGGGCGCTCACATGGAGGTGACGATTCGCCTCGGCGGCACTCTCGAACGCATCGCGCGCGAGGACAACTGGAAGGGGCTGGAGGAGGTGGACGGCCAGCTGCGGATGTCCATGGGCGAGAGCAACGGCAACTGGGTGATGAAGTTGCTGCTGCCCTACTGCGACGAGTGCGAGATCCTGGGGCCCCCCGAGCTGCGCGCCCGGATGGCCAGCACGCTGGAGGAGCTGGAGCGCCTGGTTGCGGAGGACATCTGACGGGGATTCTCCTGGCTTGAGCATGTCATCGGAGTTGATTACAATGCGTCATCAATTTCGATGACAGAATGAAAGCACTCCACCATGCTGCTCAGCCTGAGACTGCCCGAGTCCGTCGAGTCCCGCCTGGACGCGGAGGCTCGCCATCAGCAATGCAATCGCTCACAGATCGCTCGCGAGGCAATCCTGGAGTACCTGGACAACCGGGAGCGACAACGCCAGATGGCATGCCTCGTCGCGGAAACGAATGCAGTATATGCCAGGCCTGAGCTCCGGGCGGAAGCCGTGACGCTGAGCGAGGATGCCATTGATGATGGGCTGAGCGAGATCATGCGCCGGGAGGCGGATTCCTCATCCGACCCTTGGTGGAAATGATCCGCAGAGGCGAGATCTGGATCGCCAACTTCAACCCGACACGCGGCAATCAGATTGGCAGGATTCGCCCCGCATTGGTCATTCAGGACGATGCACTGCTGAACTCCCTGTGTCCGACCCTTGCCGTGCTTCCACTCAGTTCACTGGTTGACTTTTCCGCCGCAGAAGAGCTGAGTCTGTTCGTGCGCCTCGAGGCACGTGACCGTCTGCTGAAACCCAGTGTCATTCTGGTGCAACAACCCCGCACGGTGGATCGTACACGCATCGGGCAGGGTCCCTTGACCCGCCTGTCAGACGTGGAAATGGCCCGTGTGGACCGAGTCCTCAGGCTGGTGCTGGGGCTGTAGTCAGAGCGCTTCACCAGCACCAGTCAGGTTGTTTCCCCCGGTCATACCCACTTGGTCTTTAAATTCCCTCGCCGAGCCACTCTGAGCGTGGATCACATGCGTCTCCGCTGCTGGTGACCCATCCCCGCTGTGTCTCCTGTCTGCGGGTTCAGTCCTTTCCAGGTACGGGAAGCACATGCAGGACCTCGAACACGCAGCAGATGACCAGCATTGTCTCACTGGGCTGCTTTCCGATGCGCTCGCATTCTCGTGAAAAGAAGTTCCAGTGTCCCCGGCGCCAGTAGTCCAGAGAGCCGTCCCCTTCTCCCTCGATGGCGGCGTACTCGGAAGTCACTTCGTTGAATGGAATGATCTCGGAACTGACGATGCGTGTGACCAGAGCAGGTCTGTTCTCGTGGTCAATCACGATTTCGATGTCGCCGAGCCGGGCGATCTTGTCCCCATCGTGCTCGTAGGCCCAGAGCAATCCAGTTCCTGCCCGTTTCCGGCCGGATTTGATGAGGGCCAGCAGTTCATCGGAAAGTTCGGCCGAGTCGCCATAGCGATCCGCATGAACGGGCCCTGGCGGAAGTTCGATGCCAACGTCGCGAAGCTGGGCAATCAAGGACTCAATGGGCGGGATGGAGGACATGTCTTTTGCTCCGGACTGGAATGGTGTCATCGTACGTGCGTTGTGCAGGGACAGGGGGCCATTTGGTGGAAGGGCGTGTGGCTCCAGATCGATCACCAAGGTAGGCGAGTCTCACGTTCCCTGCATCGTTGTGGCGCTCAGGATCCTGAGCCTTGCACGTGGCCGGCAGGGAGTATCCATGAAGCCATGCACGAACGCAAGCGCTGGCTGTCACACATCCAGAAGATGCAGAAACGCCCCGCCCGGAAACTTCCCGGCGGGGCGTTTGATGTCTGCGTGCTGCGCGACTACTTCTTGTCGGCGTACTTCACTCCACAGCCGTAGGGCTGGGTGGCGGCCTTGGTGACGGCGCTGCCGGCCAGCACCTCGTTGACCGCGGCGCGAACCAGATTGTGCGCGGTTCTGGCGTCTTCGGGTTTCGCCGAAGGATTGTCGTCGATGGCGCCGTTGTAAACCAGCGTGCCCTCCTTGTCAATCACGAACATGTGCGGGGTGGTCTTGGCGCCGTAGGCGTGGCCCACCTTGCCATCGTGATCCAGCAGAAAGGAGGAAGCCGAGATGCCGTTCTCCTTGATCAGTTCCCTGGCCCGTGCGGGATCACAGTTGCCCTGCTTGCCCACGGCGGAGGAATTGATCAGCAGCCACTGCACGTCCTTGGCAGCCATCTCCTTCTGCAGCTCCTGCATGTTCTTGCTGTCGTAGTGCTTCTTCACGAAGGGACAGTCGGGGTTGTACCACTCCAGCACCACGGTCTTGCCCTTGTAATCGGCCAGGCTGTGACTCTTGCCCTCGATGTCCATCAGGGTGAAGGCGGGGGCGGGCTGACCCGGGGCAGCTCCAACGGCCGCGGTGGCCGCCAGCGCCGACCCGCCCACGGGGGCGTCGGCGGCCAGCAGGGGCTGGCTGAACATCAGCACGGTGCAGGCCAACCAGAGCGGTCTGAAAACGGAAGTCATCGCGGTGTCTCCTTCAATGTGTATGTGTCAGCTCAAGGTCAATCGACATGCCGTGTGCGGCGGACGAATCCTCGCGGGAATCGCCTGCCACCAGAATGCCCTGCAGCCGGTCGGGAGCTTCCGTGGCGTACACGGAACGGCGCAGGTCGAGGGTGAATCCGCCCGGGGTCAGCGTCAGCGTCTGTGCGGCTCCATGATCAATGATGCCGCCGTCGCCAGGCAGAAAACGCAGGCGCTCGGGCAGGCGTGATCCATCCCGGGCGACGCCCTCGATGCGATAGCCCTGCTCCGTCTGCTGAGCGGTCAGGGTCCAACCGGTCGCCGGGAGGGGCACGGTCTGCGCCGCAGCCGCAATGGCCTTCGCCCAGCGCTTGTTGGACCGCGGAGCCTCATCGCGCACCTTCAGCCTCAGGCTGAGCCCGGTTTCCTGAGGCAGGCAGGCTTCCTGACACTCCAGCCAGGTTGCTGTCGCCTTCAGGGTCACCTTGTCCCCGGGAATCAGCGAATCCGGTGCATGCAGGTCGCACAGCAGGAGAACTTCGTTCTCATAGCCATAGCTGAGGCTCTCCTCGGACCCGATCTCTTCGGGCACCGGCCATTGGAGCTCACCCGCGACAAACCCCTCGGGAAGGTCCCATTCCAGTTCCGTGGGCAGGCCCGAGTCGCCCGGATTGCGCCAGTAGGTGTGCCAGCCCTTGTCCATGGACATGCGCAGAGCAACCGTGAACACGTCGCCGGGCTGGATGGATTTCTGGCCGCAGACCAGTTCCACGCGGGTATGGCGTTCCTCCGCGGCGCGAACCGTGGACGGCGTCATGGGAAGCCAGAGCAGCAGCACCAGCATCATCTGGACCAGGGGCATTGGCAAGTACCTGTGTTGTCGGGGGCTGTGGTCCCGTTTGCGTGAAGGCGATTGTAGCCCTCGGCCCCGGAGAATGTTTCTGGAACCGGATCCGCCATGGGGAGCAGCATTCGGGTGAATGTGATTGCGAGTCCAGACGGGGGGGCGGGAGGGCGCCCCGGGCTTCAACTCCGTGAAGAGTTGTTCCCGTCGGGCTTGAACATGGCGTCGAAGGTGTCAAACACCGGAAAGCCGCTGGCTTCCAGGCGCTCGCGGCTCTGGTGACCGCTGGCGATCAGCACGATGCGCACGCCCATGGCCTGCGCCACTTCCACATCATGCAGCGTGTCGCCAATCATCAGCACGCTGGCGGGGTCCAGCGCGCTCTCGGCCAGCCAGCCCCGACCCAGCTCGATCTTGCCTTCGGCGGTGTGGTTGCTGGTGCCGGTGACGGTCTGGAACCATTGCTCCAGCTTTCGATCGGCCACGAAGTTGCGCAGCAGAGTCTGGTTGTAGGCGCTCAGCAGGGACTGCTGCAGGCCGCGCGCATGGAACTCGCGCAAAAGCTCCACGGCGCCCTCGCGCAGGGCCACGCTCTGCCGGCGCGCCTCGTAGTGCTCCTTGAACTGATGGCTCACGCCCTCGAAACTCTCGCGCTCGAAGTCGAAACCAACGCTCGTGTAATACGCCTTGAGGGGAAAGCCAAACCCGGAGGCGTGTTCCTCCGGGCTCAGGGTGGGCAGACCTCGCTGAGCGAGCAATGCGTTCAGCGAGTCACGGATCAGCCAGGCGTCGTCCAGCAGCGTGCCGTTCCAGTCCCAGACCACATGGCGGGTGCCGTTGAGATGCAACACAGGGCCTCCGGCTCAGGCTTCCTTGGCGGCCCGCTTGCGCTCGTGCTCGTTCAGGTAGGCCTTGCGGATGCGGATGTTGTTGGGGGTCACTTCCAGGTACTCATCGCCGTTGAGATACTCGATGGACTCTTCCAGACTCATCTTGATCGCGGGGGCGATGCGCATGCTGCGGTCGGTGCCCGAGGCACGCATGTTGGTGAGCTTCTTGGCCTTCTGCACGTTCACCACCATGTCGCCTTCCTTGGCGTTCTCGCCCAGCACCTGGCCGGCGTAGACCACGTCACCGGGCTCGATGAAGAACTTGCCGCGATCCTGCAACGCGTCCAGCGCGAAGGGAATGGCAGGTCCGTTGGCCATGGAAACGATGCTGCCCGTGAGACGCTCGGGAATGCTGCCCTTGAAGAACTCGTACTGCAGGAAGCGGTGATTGATCACCACTTCGCCGGAGGTGGCACGCAGCATGCGGTTGCGGAATCCGATCAGGCCGCGGCTGGGCATGTGGAATTCCAGACGGGTGTGGGTCGCGCCCTGCTCCATGTTGGTCATCTCGCCGCGGCGCGTGCCCACGTACTCGATGACCTTGCCGGCGTGCTCGGTCAGCACTTCCACCTGCAGCACTTCCACCGGCTCGGCCTTGCGACCGTCGATCTCGCGATAGATCACGCGGGGCTGGCCGACCATGAATTCGTAGCCTTCGCGGCGCATGGTTTCCATCAGGATCGAGAGGTGCAGAATGCCACGCCCGCTGACCTTGAAGGTGTCGGCGCTGGCGCCGTCCTCGACACGCAGGGCCATGTCCTTCTCGCATTCCTTGAGCAGGCGCTCGCGCACCTGGCGGCTGGTGACCAGTTTGCCTTCCTGGCCGAAGAACGGGCTGTCGTTGACCATGAAGTTCATGGTGATCGTGGGCTCGTCCATGGCCACGATCGGCAGGGGCTCGGGGCAGCTGCGGTCGGCGATGGTGTCGCCAATGTCCACACCGGTCATGCCCACCACGGCACAGATGTCGCCGGTCTCCACCACATCGGTCTGGGTGCGGCCCAGGTCGCGGAAGATGAAGAGCTGGCGCACTTCGGTGTTCACCAGTTTTCCGTCGCGCTTGACCAGCACCACCTGGTCCTTTTCGCGGATGCGTCCACGGAAGATGCGCCCGATGCCGATGCGGCCCACATACTCGCTGTAATCCAGACTGGTCACCAGCATCTGGAGCGGCCCCTCCACGAAGACCGGCTCGGGAATGTGTTCCAGAATCGCTTCCAGCAGGGGAGCCAGTGAGCTGCGTTCGTCCTTGAGGTTCTTCACGGCCCAGCCGTCGCGGCCGGCGGCGAAGAGCACGGGAAAGTCGAGCTGCTCATCGGTGGCGTTCAGGTCCACGAAGAGTTCGAAGACTTCGTCCACCACTTCCAGCGGGCGGGCGGTATCGCGGTCGACCTTGTTGATCACCACAAGCGGCTTCAACTTGAGCTGCAGAGCCTTCTGCAGCACGAAACGGGTCTGGGGCATGGTGCCTTCGAAGGCGTCCACCAGCAGCAGCACACCGTCGGCCATCTTGAGCACGCGCTCCACCTCGCCGCCGAAGTCGGCGTGACCCGGGGTGTCGATGATGTTGATCCGGGTGCCGTTCCACATCACGGAAATGTTCTTGGCCGTGATGGTGATGCCACGCTCGCGTTCCAGGTCGCCGGAATCGAGGATGCAGGTCTGCACGGTCTGGTTGTCACGAAAGACCTTGCACTGGCGCAGGATCTGGTCCACGAGGGTGGTCTTGCCATGGTCGACGTGCGCGATGATGGCGATGTTGCGAATGCTCATGATGAGAAGAAGTCTTTCCTGGCTGTTCCTGGGCGCCCCGGCATCTCCGGGTTGCGCGAAAGCCCGGCACTCTACCATTCCCCGGGGAGAATTGCCCGCTGGCCCTCGCTGCTCCTTGCTCGCGGGAGAGCAAGGCGGGCGCAGCCATGCTGCGCCCGCTTGAAGATCATTCACCTGGCAGAATGCCCGACTCGCGAAAAACCGCACGCCGCCCGGGGCGTTTACTCCGAATAGTTCGAATAGGCGGCAATGCCGGTCGCGGCCTGACCCAGCACGAGAGTGTGGATGTCGTGGGTGCCCTCGTAGGTGTAAACACTTTCCAGGTTCAGCATGTGACGCCCGCACTGGTACTCCAGACTGATGCCGTTGGCACCCAGCATGGTGCGTGCGGCGCGCGCGGTGCGCAGGGCCATGAAGACGTTGTTGCGCTTGGCCAGCGAGATCTGCGCGGCGGTGATCCGGCCGCTGTCCTTGAGCTGGGCCAGTTGCAGGGCCAGACCCTGGGCGGCCGTGATGTCGGTCATCATTTCCGCCAGCTTGGCCTGCTGAAGCTGGAAACTGGCCAGCGGGCGGCCGAACTGACGGCGCTCCTTCTGGTACTGCAACGCTTCGTCGTAGCAGGCCTGGGCGGCGCCGATCACTCCCCAGGCGATGCCGTAGCGAGCCTGGTTCAGGCAGGAGAGAGGGCCCTTGAGCCCGCTCACACCCGGCAGGATGTTTTCCTTGGGCAGCTTCACATGGTCAAAGACCAACTCTGATGTAATGGAAGCACACAGGCTGAACTTCTTCTTGTGCAGGGGGGCCGAGAACCCGGGCATGCCCTTTTCCACCAGAAAACCGCGCACGGGACCGTCGCTGCCACCCAGCCGGGCCCAGACCACCGCCACATCGGCGATGCTGCCGTTGGTGATCCACATCTTGGCGCCGTTGAGCAGATAGTGGTCGCCGTGGTCTTCGGCGTGGGTGATCATGCCGCCGGGATCGGAACCATGGTCGGGTTCGGTCAGTCCAAAGCAGCCGATGGCGGTTCCCGCGGCAAGCCGAGGCAGCCACTGCTGCTTCTGTTCTTCGCTGCCGTAGGCCCAGATCGGGTACATCACCAGGCCGCTCTGCACCGAAAGGAAACTGCGCAGGCCGCTGTCGCCGCGCTCCAGTTCCCGGTTGATCAGGCCATAGACCCGGTTGTTCATGCCGGCACAGCCATACCCCGTGAGGGTCGCGCCGAAGAGGTTCATCTCACCCAGTTCGCGGGCCAGCTCCAGCGGAAAGCGTTGTTCGATGAAACAGTCGCTCACCAGCGGCATGAAGCGTTCGTCCACCCAGCGACGCACTTCGTCGCGTACCGCACGCTCCTCCTCCTCCAGCAGGGAGTCGAAGTCGTAGAAATCCAGTGCCTGGTAGGCCATGGCAAGCTCCTTGGTCAATGACGATTTTCCGTTCCGCCCTCGCATCGGGGCGAGGAAGCTGCGTGGAACCCGAAAGGGAGGCTCAATGTAAGGCTCCCTTCCAAGGAAACAGCGGCGTGGGCACCGGCCCGGGTGGCCCTTGTGGCTTGCATAGGCAAAGGCGGCAATGCAGATTGTGGGCCTGCCATTCCAGAAAGGACTTTCCGTCATGCACTCATCCCGTCGCCTGGCCCTGACCGTGTTCACGGGGCTTCTGGTCTGCTCGTCAGGCAGTGTACCGGCCTCCGACAACGTGGCGGCCGCCGATTCCTCCGTGGTTGCGGTTCCGGCGGTCCCCGATGCGGCTCCGCTGGTGATGATGTATTACAACCCCTGCAAGGATCTCTGCCCCGTCTATGGTGTGATGTTCTACCGGGACGGCAGCGCGCGCTACAATGGAGTCGAGCGCATTCCCTGGCCGGGCAACTGGTATGGCGTGGCCTCGCTGGATACCCTGGCCGCGATCGAAGTGGCGCTCAAGCATGCGGACCTGTTCAGCATCACCGACACCTACAGCCACTCCCAGCGTCAGACTCCGGCCAGCTACATCGAGTACTTCGGGGAAGATGGCCGCAGTGTGAAACAACGGGTGGGTTCGGAGAAGACCCCGGAATTGAATGCGCTCGAGAAGCGCCTGCACGAGGTGGTCAAGGCCATGGAGTGGGCACCTGTCCCGAATCCGGACACACCGGAAAGTGACACGCCCGGAACACAGTCTGGAGACATGGAATGACCGACATGGGCGAACTGTCACCCCGGCCCCGGCTGGTGGTATTGCTGCTGTGTTTCTTTTTTGGATACTTCGGTGTTCACCGATTCTACGTGGGCAAGATCGGAACCGGTCTGCTGATGCTGCTGACTCTGGGAGGCCTGGGCATCTGGTACACGGTTGATCTGATCGTGATCGTGATCGGTTCCTTCCGCGACGCCGAGGAGCGCCGGATCTTCCGCTGGCTGGAGCCCGGTTCATTCTGACCGCCCCCCGGCCACTCCCGCGGACACCCATTGGTTCCGTTGTGCGCCCGGCAACCACAATCCGTTCCGGGGAGCCCGCTGGGTCGGGGACCCACACAGGACTGCCCCGATGACACTGTCCCGCAGTTTTCGCCAACGCCTGCCGCTGTACACCCTGATCCTGTTGACCGGATTCGCCAGTCTGCAGGCGCTCTGGTGGGTCTGGTACCAGCTTCAGGAAGGCGTGTATTACCGGGAACTGAGCCTGCGCCTGCTTGAAGAACGTGTCCGGTTGGCCGAAATGGACCTGGCCCGCAAGGACCTGCTCAGTCCGCAGGAACTGGCCTCTTTCGAGAACCGTTATCCAGGGCTGGTGCTGGCATTCAGCACACGTTTTCCCTCGGGCTACGCGCCCGTGATCGATACCCGGCGCCAGGCGGCGATCTGGGAGGAAAGCCGACGGCGCAACCGGATGTTCGCGCTCGAAGGCTCGGTCTTCGTGCTGGTTCTGGCCGCGGGCGTCTGGTTTCAGGCACGGGCCTACCGGCGCGAGCTGAGCAACAGCGAACAGCAGTCCAATTTCATCTCGGCGGTGACACACGAGCTGAAGTCACCTTTGACCACGATCCGGCTCTTCGGCGAACTGGCCCAGCGCCAGAACCTCGAGGCACATCAGCGGGCCGAGATCGGCGGGCGCATTCTCGAATCCACCGACCGCCTGAATCAGCTGGTGGACCAGATCCTGCTGGCACGCACGCTGGACGGCGACCACTTCCACCTGGAACTGCAGGCGCTGGATCTGGTTGGCTGGTTGCAGCGCTGGTACACGGGCGCCAGGGACGTGGCCAGCAATGCGGGCTTCGAACTGGAACTGCAACTGCCCGAGGGGCCGGACAAACACCGGGCCTGGGTCCTGGGAGACACCAAGGCCCTGGATTCGGTGGTGGGCAACCTGTTCAGCAACGCCATGAAATACTCGCCGAACAAAGGATCCATTCGCGTGCGGCTGGCCGTGAGCGGGCACTTCATCGAACTGCAGGTGCGCGATCATGGCATCGGTTTCGACGAGGTGGAGTCGCTGCGTCTGTTCGACCGGTTCTATCGCTCGGGCAGCGAACTGCGCAGGGAAACCCGCGGTACCGGACTGGGGCTGTACATCGTCAAGGAACTTGTGACACGCATGGAAGGGCGCGTGCGCGCCGAAAGCGATGGCCCGGGCCGGGGCTCACGATTCACGGTGACCCTGCCGCTTTCCCGGCCTTCTCGATCCGGAGAGGATCCGGACGATTCGACCGGGCCTGATGACCGCGTGCCAAGCTGAGCCGGCACACCAACGCATTTCGACACCCGGGCGCTCCGGGTCTTGCCAAGCATGAGGAAACAGATGGCACACATCCTGTTGGTCGAGGATGAAGAGGGCATTGCCCTGGGGCTTCGGATGAATCTGGAGCTGGAAGGTTACACCTGCTCGCATGCGGCCGATGGTCTCTCCGGCCTGGCTGCCATTCGCCAGGGCGGTGCCGATCTGGTGCTGCTGGACGTGATGCTGCCCGGAATGGACGGTTTCGAGATCTGCCGTCAAGTGCGCCAGGAAGGAAACCGAGTCCCGATCCTGTTCCTGACCGCCAAGAGTCTGGAAGAGGATCGGGTGCAGGGGCTTGAAGCGGGCGGCGATGACTACATGCCCAAGCCCTTAAGCATCAAGGAACTGGTGGCCCGCATCGAAAGCATGCTGCGGCGCCAGCGCTGGTATGATCAGAGCATCCAGAAGAATGCCACCGGCAGCTTCGGGGGCAATACGGTGGACTTTGATGCCTATTCCGCCACCACCTGGACGGGCGAGCAGGTGCATCTGACCCAGAAGGAGTGCATGCTGCTGCGTCTGCTGGTGGAGAATGAAGGCCGCGTGGTGGACCGCACCGAGATCCTGGACAGCATCTGGGGCACCGACAAGTATCCCTCGACCCGCACCGTGGACAATCTGGTGCTGCACCTGCGCAAGTATTTCGAGCGGGAGCCCACCGAACCCCGGCACTTTCTGTCCGTCTATCGCGTCGGATACCGCTTTGTGGCCGATCCCACTGACAGTCCCGCCTGAATCTGCCGATATGCAACTCCTGAAGAATCACTGTCGGCTCGCCCCTTGAATGGATTCTGAATGGGCGATTGCGGCTCCAACGGCTTTGAGGAGGTGCCCATGGATCAAGCGGACTTTCTTGACGACCCCATCTTCCATCATCTCCGGAACAACAACGTCGAGAAGTTCAGCCAGGAGATGATGCGGCGGGGCAAGGTGGTTCTGGAAGGAGCCAACTTCCGCGGTGTGGACTTCCAGGCCTTTCCGCTGGATACCCTGTTCCTCAAGGCCTGCTACCTGCGCGATGCCAACCTGCGTGGCTGCGACATCCGGCACTGGGACCTGGAAGGCTCCTCGATTCATCATGCGCGCATCGGGGGCACCTATTTTCCCGACGATGTGGAACCCGACGAACTGATGATGAGCCACACTCTGGGCACCCGCATCCGGGCCCGCCTGAACCACCGGGTGGTGGTGGGAGCCACGCGCAAGAAACCGGCGGAAGGCGCCTGAGGCTGCCGGATCCATGCTGCATTTGCCCGGTTTACGCCGGGTTTTTCTTTCTGCGTCGGAAGGTGGCTGCAGTTCAGGAACCCTAGTCTGCCCGCCGTGCTATCTTCCCCGCGATTCACCACCGACCCTGCCCCCCGGGGGAGCCTGTCCGGTGACCCCCACACTCCCAGGTCTTTCAAGGATTCCACCATGCAGCTTGCCCGACTCCTGCTGGCCCTGCTCACCCTGTCCCGCGTGCTGATCGCCGGGCCGGGCGAGCCCGCAGTCGATGTGTTCGATCCCCAGTCCGATGTGCCGGTCGAAGTCCTGCTCTCGCACGAGGCGCTGGCCCCGGGCGCACCCGCACGGCTGGCGGTGGTCTACCATGTGCCCGCCAACTACCACATCACGGACATCGCCAACGGACTGTTCTATGTGGAAGCGGACACTCTGGACGGACTGCGGCTTGACAATATCCGCTATCCCGAGCCGATCGTCGATTCGCACGGCGACAAGGTCTATCGGGGCTCGGTCATCGTCACCGCCGACATCGCGCTGGATCGTGATGTGAGCGCCGATCTGCCCTGGACCGTGCGGGCCGGGTTCCAGGTCTGCAGCGAAACCGGAGCGCTTACCTGCTACCTGCCCGTGGATCTGGAATTCCCGCTGGAGTTCCCCATGGTGGCCTCGCCCGAGCAGATGCGGCCCCTGCATCCCGAGATCTTCGGCGAAACCATGGCCGCCGCCGAGCCCGCCGCCGAAGAAGGCCTGCAGGGGCGTCTGGATGCGGCTCTGGCCAAGGGCAGCTGGATCGCTTTTCTGATCGTGTTCGTGCTGGGCATTCTCAGCAGCATGACGCCCTGCGTGTACCCCATGATTCCCATCACCATCAGCTTCATCGGGGCCCGCAGTGGCAACAGCCGCTGGACCGGTTTCATCCAGTCGGTGTGGTTCGTGGTGGGCATGGCGCTGGTCTTCAGCACGCTGGGCGTGGTGGCGGCGGCCTCCGGTGGCGTCTTCGGTGCCGCCGGACAGAGCCCGATCTTCCTGGTGGGTCTGGCCGTGCTGTTTCTTGTTCTGGCCGCCAGCATGTTCGGCGCCTTCGACCTGCAGCTGCCCAACACCTGGATGGAGAAGCTGCCCAGCGGTCGCAAGAACGGCCCCGCGGGCGCGATCATCATGGGCGGCATCACCGGGTTCATCGCCGCGCCCTGCGTGGGACCCGTGATCGCGACCCTGCTGCTGTTCATTGCCAACACGGGCAACCTGGTCAACGGCTTCTTCCTGATGCTGGCCTACTCGCTGGGCATGGGCTCGCTGTTCCTGGTGATTGGCACCTTCGCCGGTGCGCTGAACATGCTGCCCGGCGCCGGCAGCTGGATGGAAACGGTCAAGCACTTCTTCGGCGTGGTGATGGTGGCCATGGCGCTGTGGTTCCTGCGCACCCTGATTCCCGCCGAGATCATGGTCTATCTGGTGGGTGGTGGTCTGGTGATCTTCGGTGTCTTCAGCGACGCCTTCAGCCCCCTGCCCGAGGACGCCGGCCACGGGCCGCGCTTCATGAAGGCGGTGGGCATCATCGCGGTCCTGCTGGGAGCACGCTACCTGATCTTCGGTCTGGGCAGCCCCGTGGCGAGCATGGTGGCCGGTACCGCCGGTCCGGTGGCAAGCGCGCAGAAGGCCGAAGTCGCCTGGACCGTTTCCTCACCCGAGTCGGATACCCACGACGCCCTGCTGGCCGCGGCGGCCGCCGAAGGCAAGCCCGTGGTGATGGACTTCTGGGCCGAGTGGTGCGTGCAGTGCAAGGAGCTGGATCACGAGACCTGGTCGGACCCGCGGGTGATGGAAGAAGCCGCGCGCTTCACCACCATCAAGATGGACATGACGCGCACCTCCAGCGACTGGGCCAAGGCCCAGAACCAGGGCTACACCATCGTGGGCATGCCCACCGTGATCTTCTTTGACGCCAGTGGGCACGAAGTCCGGCGCTTCAATGGATTCCACAAGGCCGACAAGGTGCTGGAGTGGATGCGCGAGGTGCGCTGAGGCCTGGCGGGAATCGTGTTCCGAAGGAATTTCACGAGCGAGGTGATTCCTTTTGCTCGCGTGTCCGATAAGAGCTATTGTTCGGCACCAAGCTTGGTTCGAGACGTCGGCCCCGGTCAAACATGGAGGTACGATGACTTGCGACAGTTGCCAGGGAACCAAGGGTTCCTTCCAGACACCCTGAGGATTCATCCTCCACGATCTCAATCACCAGATTGACGCGCATTGACAGCGCGCTCCACGGGCCACCTTCGGGTGGCCCGTTTCGCTCTGCCCCAATTGAAACCGCAAAAAGGGAAAACGCCCGCCGAAGCACTCGACGGGCGTTCCCACTAACAGCAATAACAGAGAGGAGTCAGTTCAGGAAACGACGGTCCACCAGCGGCAGGGTCAGCAGCGAGCTTGCCCGGTGGTGCAGTGCGTCGTCCCGGTAGCCCGTATCGGCTGTCCGGGTCATTCCTTTGAGCCGGCTGCGCACATCCTGCGCCAGTTCGCTGGGAATGCCCAGGCGATTCAGCAGATGGATCATGCGGCCCAGGACCGCATCGGCGGCCAGCATGTCGCCGGCCATCAGCTCGAAATGAAATCTCTGGATCATTTCGTTCAGGTAATTGTCCGGCACGTCCGCGCGCATGATGGGGCCTTCCAGTTGTCCGGAACGGCCAGTCGCCGTCCGCGTTCCAGTATCCGACTCCGTGTACATCGGATTCCCCGGCAAAGGACTTCAGTCCCATCGCGTGAAAATCGGGTCCTCCGCAGGTTCGCACAGAACAAAACAACATGCCGGCATGAGGGTTGTGCGCGGGCGCACGGGAGTTCTGTGAGCATCGTGCGTGAGCCCGGCCGCGCGGGGGGCGGCGCCCCGTGGCGGCTCTTCCGAAATGCTACCTTGCCGCCCGATTCGTGCGCGGCTTGCAGGCTGCGCGACGCCACCCAGCAGGAGAGCCCGATGAGCGACCGTTACCAGCCACGCCACAAGATCCGCTTCGTCACTGCCGCCAGCCTCTTCGACGGGCACGATGCGGCCATCAACATCATGCGGCGGATCATTCAGGCCACAGGCGCGGAAGTGGTGCATCTGGGTCACAACCGCAGCGTGCGCGAGATCGTGGATGCGGCCATCCAGGAAGACGCCCACGGCATTGCCATCTCCAGCTATCAGGGCGGCCACGTGCGCTTCTTCAAGTATGTGGTGGACATGCTGCGCGAGCAGAACTGCGGCCACATCAAGGTCTTCGGCGGCGGCGGGGGTGTCATCGTGCGGCAGGAGATCGAGGAGCTGCAGGCCTACGGAGTGGCGCGCATCTTCAGCCCCCAGGATGGCACCCGGCTGGGGCTGCAGGGCATGATCAACGAAATGGTCGAAGCGGTGGACCGGGATCTCTGCGCCATGGACTTTCCGGCGCTGGCCGAGGCGGTCTTCAACGGAACCCCGGCGGCCGTGGCCCGGGCGATCAGCCTGGCGGAACGCGCCAGCGAGGGCGGGCAGATCGGCGAAGAACTGGCCCGCGTTCTGGCCCGTGGCGCCGAGCGCGCCGTGCCGGTGATCGGTATCACGGGAACGGGCGGCGCGGGCAAGAGCAGCCTGACCGACGAAGTGCTGCGGCGCTTCCTGCGGGCCTATCCGGAGCTGCGCATCGGCGTGGTCAGCGTGGACCCCACCAAGCGGCGCACGGGCGGGGCCCTGCTGGGAGACCGGATCCGCATGAACAGCCTGAGCAATTCCCGCAGTTTCATGCGCAGTCTGGCCACCCGGGGCAGCGGCAAGGAACTGGCCCCGTCCACCAAGGACGCGCTGGCCATTCTCAAGGCGGCCGGCAACGACCTGCTGATCCTCGAGACCAGCGGCATCGGCCAGGGCGAGAGCGGGGTGGTGGACCTGGTGGACGTGTCCGTATACGCCATGACCAGCGAGTACGGAGCAGCCAGCCAGCTGGAAAAGATCGACATGATCGACTACGCCGACATCGTGGTGCTGAACAAGTTCGAGAAGGCGGGCAGCCAGGATGCGTTGCGCGACGTGCGCAAGCAGTACCGGCGCGCGCACGAGATTTCATGGGATGTGCCCGATGACGCGCTTCCCGTGTACGGCACCATCGCCAGCCGCTTCGACTGCAACGGCACCAACTGGTTCTTCGATCGCCTGATGGAAAAGGTGCGCGAGCGCACGGGTTTCACGGCGGCACACGAAGCTCTTGCCAGCGGCCCGCAGGTCCAGACCAGCGAGCTGATTCCGGGCGAGCGGCGCAACTACCTGGCCGAGATCTCGCGCACGGTGCGGCGTTACAAGGAAAGGGCGCGCAATCAGGCCGAGCGCCTGTCGCGCCACACCCGCCTCGAGGCGACCCGGGCCGAGCTGGAGGAGAAGGGACACACCAGTCCGGAACTGGGCAGTCTGGTCGAGGAGAGCCGCAAGGGCATCGATGCGGGCGTGCTGGCGGCCGTGGATGAGTATCACCGGCTGGCCGGACTCTACGCCGGCAGCAGTTTCGACTTCAGCGTACGCGGCCGCACGGTGACCCAGGAAACCGCCACGGAAAGCCTTTCAGGCACCATGATTCCCAAGGTGGCCCTGCCCGACTTCAGTGATGCCGGAGACCTGTACCGCTTTCTGGCTCTGGAGAATCTGCCGGGCTACTTTCCGTACACGGCGGGAGTCTTTCCCTTCCGGCGCACGGGCGAGGACCCGGCACGCATGTTCGCCGGCGAAGGCCCCCCGGCACGCACGAACGCCCGCTTCCGCTTTCTCAGCCGCGACAGCGAGGCCAAGCGCCTGTCCACCGCCTTCGACAGCGTGACACTCTATGGTGAGGACCCGGACGAGCGCCCGGACATCTACGGCAAGGTGGGCGAGTCGGGCGTCTCGATCTGCACCCTGGACGACATGAAGATCCTCTACGGAGGCTTTGACCTGTGCTCGCCCATGACCAGCGTCTCGATGACGATCAATGGCCCGGCGCCGATGATTCTGGCGATGTACCTGAACACGGCCATCTCCTTCGAGACCGACCGCTTCCGCGCGGAACACGGGCGCGAGCCCGACGAGACGGAAGCCGCCGAGCTGCACTCCCGTACGTTGCAGCAGGTGCGCGGCACCGTGCAGGCCGACATCCTCAAGGAGGACCAGGCCCAGAACACCTGCATCTTCTCCACCGAGTTCGCGCTGCGCATGATGGGCGACATGCAGCAGTACTTCATCGAGAAGGGCATCCGCAACTACTACAGCGTCTCGATCAGCGGGTATCACATCGCCGAGGCGGGTGCCAACCCGATTTCCCAGCTGGCCTTCACCCTGGCCAACGGCTTCACCTACGTGGAGTACTACCTGGCCCGCGGGATGAAGATCGACGACTTCGCGCCCAACCTGAGCTTCTTCTTCAGCAACGGACTGGACCCGGAATACGCCGTGATCGGCCGGGTGGCCCGCCGGATCTGGGCCGTGGCCATGCGCGAGATCTACGGCGCCAACGAGCGCAGCCAGAAGCTCAAGTATCACATCCAGACTTCGGGGCGCAGCCTGCACAGCCAGGAAATGGCCTTCAACGACATCCGCACCACGCTGCAGGCGCTGCTGGCGATCAACGACAATTGCAACAGCCTGCACACCAACGCCTACGACGAGGCGGTGACCACACCCACGCGCGAGAGCGTGCGCCGTGCGCTGGCGATCCAGATGATCATCAACAAGGAATTCGGCAGCACGCGCAACGAGAACCCTTCGCAGGGAGCCTTCATCATCCGCGAGCTGACCGAACTGGTCGAAGAGGCCGTGCTGAGCGAGTTCGTGCGCATCAGCGAGCGTGGCGGCGTGCTGGGTGCCATGGAGACCCAGTACCAGCGCGGCAAGATCCAGGAAGAGAGCATGGTCTACGAGCTGCGCAAGCAGAGCGGCGAATTGCCGATCATCGGGGTGAATACCTTCATCGACTCCGAGGGCTCCGAAGTGCCCGACGACATCGAACTGGCACGGGCCAGCGACGAGGAGAAGGAAGGCCAGATCAAGGCGCTGCGTGCGTTCCAGGCGCGCCACGCGGAACAGCTTCCCGGGGCTCTGGAGGCGCTCAAGAAGACCGCCCACGAGGGTGGCAACATCTTTGCCGAATTGATGAAGACGGTCCGGGTGGCCAGTCTGGGGCAGATTTCGGCCGCGCTCTTCGAGGTGGGTGGCCAGTATCGCCGCAACATGTAAGGAAGGGACCGGGGGCACATCGCCCGTCCGGATCCCGGGGAGATCATGATGTCAATGACTGCCAACTCACGTCCACACGCCGCGGGCACCCTGCTGGTTCTGGCCGGGCTGCTGCTGGCGACTCCGCTGACCTCGGTCCTGGCGGCCACTCCGCCCGCCGGCTATACCCGGGCCGTTGAACTTGTGGGCGCCGGCCAGTACCGCGCGGCACGCACCCTGCTGGATTCGCTGATTCGCACCGATGCCCTGCCCACTGACCTGAAGGACAATGGCCAGTTCTGGCTGGGCGAATGCCACTATGCCCAGCACGCCTGGCTGGATGCGATGCTGTGTTACGAGCGCTGCCTGGCCGAGCCCAATGCCAACAAGGCCGAAGTGGCCCAGTTGCGGGTGGCGCTGTGCTGGACCAATCTGGGCCAGGAAGCCCGCGGCTGCCGTGAAGCCCGCCGCCTGCTCGCCCGCTGGCCCCGGGGCGAACACACGACCCAGGCCCAGCGCCTGGAACAGCTGGCCTGCGGCAAGGCCGGTCTTGCGGGAGGTGGCAACTGAAACACACTCCCCTTTTCGCCCGCCTGTCTGCCCTTCGCATGCTCACCTTCGTTCCCCTGATCCTGACCTGGCTTGTCGGCGTGACGTCCACGGCGACGGCCTCGTCCGGCAAGAGCGACAGCCTGGCCTGGGTCGCTCCCGTGTCACGCCGGATCACGAGCAACTTCTGCGAACTGCGCGGCAAGCGCTATCACGCCGGCATCGACATTTCCACCAACGGCACGGTCGGGCATCCGATCCTGGCCCCCGTGGATGGCTACGTGAGCAGGATCAGCGCCAACTTCTGGGGCTACGGCAAGCATCTGGTCGTGACCGGCGACAATGGCCGCAGTTACCTCTTCGGGCATCTGCTGGAGTTCCGTGACGACCTGGAAGTGGAACTGCTGCGGCACCAGCAGGAGGCCGGCAGTTACATCCAGAGCATCGTTCCCGACGCCGAGCGCTTCCGGGTGACACGTGGCCAGCAGATCGCGCTCAGCGGTGATACGGGATCCGGACCGCCCCATCTGCACTTCGAGGTGCGCCAGGGCGAGGGCTGGGTCCTCAATCCTCTGACCAACGGAGTGGTTGCCCCGGATCACAAGGCCCCCCTGTTCCAGGAACTGGCCCTGATTCCGGCCGCGCCCGGGGTGCGTGTTCTGGGATCGCAACTGCCCACGGTGGTCGGCCTGCGCCAGGGCAGCCATGGCTGGGAGGCGGAGCGCAGACTGGTGGTCAGCGGGCCGCTGAAACTGGCGCTGCGAGCCATTGACAAGGTGGACTTCAGCGACAATCGTCTGGCACCCTACCGCATCCGGCTGCTGGTGGAGGAAGACACTCTGTATGACGCCGTCTTCGAGGAGTTTCCCTTCGCCCTCAATCACCAGGTGATTGGCGAAATCAACCGCTGGCTGCGCGTCGAGCGCAAGGAAACCTTTCGCAACCTCTGGCCCACGCCGGGCGAGTTGCCCTTTGCGCGGCCCCTGCGCCCCCTGCTTGCATCACCTGTGCCAATCGCCCGGGAGCCGGAATCCGACGGTGTGATCCACTGGGAAGACCGAAACGGAGCGGACAGTCTTGCCCTGCGACTGGAACTGGAAGACACTGCCGCCAACCGCTCGGTGATGAGCCTGGTGCTGCACCATCTCCCGCAGCGGGAGCCTGAATCACGGGCGGTCAGCCTGCCGGACACGCTGGTGGAAGGGACCGCCTGGAAATCGGCCGTGTTTCACTGGGAGCGAGACTGGGCCTCACTGCGCTTGCCGGTGGCCAGTGCCGACAGCCTGCTGCTGATGAGCGATCGGGGATGCACGCTCTGGCCCCTGTCGTCAAGTCCGGGCAAGCAGTCCGTCGAAGGCAGTTTCCGCTTCGATCCGGCATCCCGCTGGTTGCAGCTGGCCTGGCGCAAGAAGGATGGACTCTGGCAGGCCGGACCCCTCTGGAACCTGGCCGCCGTTCAGCCGGGCGAGGCGGGGCTGCTGAGCCTGACCGGAAAGCTGGGCAACACCCTGAAACTGGGGTGGGAGAAGGACAGCTTCCAGGCGGCACAACCCTTGCTGGTGGAAGATCGCGGTGGAGACTGGCTGCTGGGGCCGGCCGATCTGGAGCTGGTGGAAAGCCTGGTTTTCTCCGTCTCACTCCCGGACTGGGTCGGGCCGGATCTGCCCCGGGAGAAACTGGCCCTCTATCGCAGCGAGAACCAGGACTTGAGCTGGATTGGTCACGACAGCACGCCATCCGGTCTCTCCGGAACCGTGACCTGGCCCGGGCGTTACACTGTGGCCGCGGACACGACGGCGCCCCGGATCAGCCTGGCTGGCGACTGGAAGCAGAAAGCGGGCTCCCGGCCGCTGATCCAGTTCGCGACCAGGGACGAACGCTCCGGCATCCAGGACGTGCGGATGTGGCTCAACGGGGTGCGGGTCTTCGCCCGCTACGATCCCGAAGGTGGGCGGGTCCTCTATCGTCCGCGGGGTTCTCTGGCCGCGGGGCCGCAGAAGGTGCGCCTGCAGGTGAGCGACGCCTGCGGCAACGAGTCCGAATGGAACGGGAGTTTCGTGGTACACTGAGAATCACGGACCCGGCATCAAGGGGCCCCGGTGGCTGAATGCCCGTCCCGCGCCGCCTGACAACACACGCACACAACACAGATGGACACAGAGGAGCCCACATGGCAATCGACCTGTTCACCCCACTGGACATGGGGCCACTTCACCTGGCCAATCGCATCGTGATGGCCCCCATGACCCGCAGCCGGTCCACTGGGGATCATGTGCCGACCCCGATCATGGCGGACTACTACGGCGCTCGCGCTGCGGCCGGCCTGCTGATTTCCGAAGGAGTCGCGCCGGAGCCTGACGGCTGTGGGTATCCGCGCATTCCGGGCCTCTGGAACCAGCAGCAGGTGGACGCCTGGAAGCCGGTGACCGACGCCGTGCATGCGGCCGGTGGACTGATCGCGGCCCAGCTGATGCACACCGGGCGGGTCGGGCATCCGCTGAACATGCCCGAGGGCAGCTCGGTGCTGGCTCCCAGCGTCTCCCGCATGTCCGGCGAGATGTACACCGACTCACAGGGGCCCCAGCCCTACCCGGAGGCGCGCGCCATGAGCGGGGCCGAGGTGGAGCGGGCCATCGAGAGTTATGTGGTGGCCGCGAAGAACGCGATGCTCGCGGGTTTTGATGCGGTGGAGCTGCACGGGGCCAATGGCTACCTGATCGATCAGTTCCTGACGCCGTCGGCCAATCAGCGCACGGACGGCTGGGGCGGCGAGATCGCCGGCCGGGCGCGTTTTGCCCTGACGGTTGCCGATCGCTGCGCCGCCGCCATTGGTCGCGAACGCCTGGGCATTCGTCTGTCGCCCTGCGGAGTCTTCAACGACATCCAGCCCTGGGATGGAATCGAAGATGATTTTCTCTGGCTGGCCACCGAGCTGGGGCGTCTGGGACTGGCCTGGATGCACATCGTGGATCACAGCTCCATGGGGGCGCCCGCCGTGCCGGCTGCGCTCAAGCAGGGAATGAAGGCGCGCTTCGGCGGCACCTTCATCCTGTCGGGTGACTACGATCGTGCGCGGGCCGACCAGGATCTGGCCGCGGGGCGCGGGGATCTGGTGGCATTCGGGCGCGCTTCCCTGGCCAATCCGGACCTTCCCGCCCGTCTGAAAAGCGGGGCGGAACTCAATGCGCCGGACTTCTCGACCTTTTACACCCCGGGCGAAAAAGGCTACACGGACTATCCGACCCTGGCCTGAGCCCCCGGCAGTTCAACCCACCGCGCATTCATCGGGCAGCCTGCAGGACCGGGCTGCCCGGTTCTGTCTTACAGAATTCTCACGGAAGCCCTTCACCGGGCACGATTCCGCGCGCTTTCCGCTTCCGTGCGCGCGCGGGCAACCCTACCTTGAGCCATGCCACACACGCCAGCTCCGGACACTCTCCGGGGCACATACTGGAACAAGCGTTACCGCGAGGAAGGAGCCATCTGGGGCGATCGTCCCAGCCCGACCGCGGAATGGGCTCAGCGGCACTTCCGTGAGCGGGGGTGTGACTCCCTGCTGGTCGCCGGATGCGGGTACGGACGCAACCTGTCCTGCTTCGCGGGGCAAGGTTATACCCGGTTGCTCGGCCTGGATCTGTCATCCGAGGCGGTGGAAATGGCACGGCGGAACTTCCCGGAGCTGGACCTGCGCTGCGGAGACCTGCTGGAACTGGCTCCGGAACCCGCCCCGTTCAGCGCCTTGTACGCCTTCAACCTGCTTCACTTTTTTCTGGCGGAGGGCCGTTGTAACTTTGCCGACGCCGCCCGACGTCTTCTGGCTCCCGGCGGACTGCTGGCGCTGAGCGTGTTTTCCCACGAGGATCCCGCCAGCTCCATCGGCCGGGAGGTCGAACCGGGAAGCAGGGAAAGCAAACCCGGCCGACCGGCCCACTATTTCCATCACGGAGAACTGGCCCGTCTCTTCAGGGGCTTTGAATTGCTGGAAGAGATCGGTCACATGGAAGCGGAATCCCACGGCGCCGAGGGGCCCCACCGGCATCACCTGCTGCTGGCCCTGCTCCGTCGACTTTCCTGATCCTGAAAGGAGGATCCCATCAGTCTTGAAGTCATTCGCCCCCGTACCCGGGGTTTCATCTGCACCACGGCACATCCCGTGGGATGCGCGGCCGAAGTGAGCCGGGAAATCGCTCTTGCCAAAGCCCAGGGGGGGCAGCGCAGTGGCGGATCGGCACTGGTCGTGGGCGCTTCGTCCGGATACGGGCTGGCCAGCCGGATCACGGCCGCTTTCAGTCATGGAATGAACACCCTGGGCATCGCCTTCGAGAAGGAGCCCCGCGGAGCCCGCACCGGCACCGCCGGGTGGTACAACATGGCGGCATTCCGCCAGCAGGCCGAAGCCGAAGGCCTGAGGGCCGACAATGTGAATGCCGACGCCTTCAGCCGTGAGACACTGGAAGATGCCATTGCCCGGATCCGCAAGGATTTTGGCAAGCTGAACCTGTTCGTCTACAGCGTGGCCGCGCCGCGGCGCACCGATCCGGCCACCGGCGAGGAGTACCGTTCGGCCCTGAAGACCACCGCCAGTGTCTACGAAACCCGCTTTCTGGATGTGAGCAAGGGCACGTTGAGCCCCGCTTCCTTCGAGCCGGCCACCGAGGAGGAGATTCGCGGAACGGTCAAGGTGATGGGCGGTGAAGATCTCGAGCGCTGGGTGAATGCCCTGCTTGAGGCGGATCTGCTGGCGCCCGGTTGCCGCGTGATCGCCTTCTCCTACATCGGCCCCGAAGTCACACACCCGGTCTACCGGGAAGGCACCATCGGCCACGCCAAGAAGCATCTGGAAGACACGGCCCGCAGGCTCCACCGCCTGTTGTCCGAGCGCATCGGTGGTCTGTGTCACACCGTGGTCGCCAAGTCGCTGGTGACCCAGTCCTCCTCGGCGATTCCCGCGATTTCACTGTACATGTCGCTGGCCTTCAAGGTGATGAAGGACCGTGGCGTACACGAGGATGCCATTCAGCAGATCCTGCGCCTGTTCCGGGATCATCTGGCTCCCGACAGGACGCCCACGACCGACTCGGCCGGACGGATCCGCATTGACGACTGGGAGATGGATCCGGCGATCCAGACCGAGATCATGCGCCTCTGGGGCATCGCCAACGACGAGAACGTGGGCGAACTGGCCGACGTGGCCGGATACAACGCCGACTTCCTGCGCCTGTTCGGCTTTGGAGTGGAAGGCGTGGATTACAGCCAGGCCGTCGAGACGGAAGTGACTCTGTAGGAACCGCCCGCGGGCGAATCGATCGGAGGTGTTGGTGAGACTGCGACGCAACGCGATGGCGGAAGACCCGTTCCAGCAATTCGATGACTGGTACCGGACCTGGCGCGAACTGACGGATGGCGATCCCACGGCAATGACGCTGGCCACGGCCTCCGCTTCGGGCGAGCCCAGTGCCAGAGTGGTGCTGCTCAAAGGCTGGAGCCCCGAGGGCTTCCTGTTCTTCACCAACCGTGAAAGCCGCAAGGGTCGGGACATGGCCGAGAATCCGCGCGCGGCCCTGTGTTTCCATTGGCCCGACTGCGGGCGTCAGGTTCGCGTGCGCGGAACCATTACCGAAGTGGACCGGGAGGTGTCACGCGAGTACTTCCACAGCCGTCCCCGGGGAAGCCAGCTCGGTGCCGTGGTGTCGCGCCAGAGCCTGCCTCTGGCCCGCTATGAAGATCTGGCCACCGCACTGCGTGAAGCCCGCCAGGCGATGGACGGCCAGGAGATTCCCCTGCCCGAGCACTGGGGCGGATACCGGCTCACGCCGCGCGAGATCGAATTCTGGCAGAATGGCCAGGACCGGCTGCATGACAGATTCCTGTACTCCATGGGGTCGGGAGGATGGGCCTTGCAGCGGTTGAACCCCTGAAGCCGCATTGGGGCGCGCCCGAGCGGAACGCGGAAGATGAAATGCTGAACAAGCTGGATATCGCCAGAAGCTGGCTGCCCCGCTACACCGGCATGCCTCTTGAGAACTTTGGTGAGTATATCCTGCTCACCAACTTCAGCCATTACCTGAACGACTTTGCCGCCATGTTCAACTGCGACATCTTCGGCCAGGGGCGGCCGATGCAGGCTGCGACCAATGGCTCCGGTCTCACGATCATCAACTTCGGCATCGGCAGTGCCAATGCCGCCACGATCATGGACCTGCTGATTGCCGTGGAGCCCAAGGGCGTGCTGTTCCTGGGCAAGTGCGGTGGCCTCAAGTCCTCGACGGAACTGGGGCATCTGGTGCTGCCGATCGCGGCCATCCGCGGCGAAGGCACCGGCAACGACTACTTCCCGCCCGAAGTGCCCGCATTGCCCTCGTTCAAACTGCACAAGTTCGTCTCGGAAAAGATCGTTGCCCGTCAGCTCGAGTATCGCACGGGTGTCGTGTACACCACCAACCGGCGAGTCTGGGAGCACGATTCGGCTTTCCAGCAACGCCTGCAGGACCTGACCTGCCTGGCCATTGACATGGAGACCGCCACGCTCTTCATCGTGGGCCATTACAACCAGATCGCGCGGGGTGCCCTGTTGCTGGTCTCGGATGTACCCATCACGCCCGAAGGGGTGAAGACCGAGCGCTCCGACGCCGCCGTGACCCAGATATGGTCGCGCCTGCACCTGGAAATCGGCATCGAGGCCATGGCCGAGATCGGACTCAAGGGTGAACAGATCAAGCACTTCTACTATTGAAGCTGCCAATGAAGCTGCCAAGCCCCGCAGAACTTTTTTCGTCTCGGGGGTGATTTTTCCGCGAATCGAGTGAATTCGCCCGCTCGCTGTCCGATAGAAGGGGCCTGCAGCAAAGCAAGCCAGATTTGTCCAGATGAGACTCTCCAGCCTTGGTCTGGTGAGCCTGGCGGTCAATCGGCCCATGATTTGCTTTGGTCAATCGCAGACTGCAAGATCGACCATCCCCTGCCGCTCAGGTTGAAAGGGCTTGGGTAGAAGGTTCAGGTGAGTACCGGCCCCTGAAAGGGAGCACTTTTTGTGCCCCAGCGGGGTGAATTCTGCGGGAAGATTCTGAAATTCCCCGCCGGATTCTACCCCCTCTGGCAGTTGAAGCTGACTCTTGCTTTGCGATTGGCTGGAAACAGCGCTCGTCGCCGGGTTCCGGAACGGGTTTTCGGGTTGTTTTGCTGCCTGGGTTGGAGGGTTCAGCCGATTTTGACCACAAATGGTCAGAATCAGCCGTGAGAAGCAGGATTCATGCGGAGACGCAGTTTTTCCTGCTTGCCAAACAGCACAAATTAACCTACTGTTTCTGCAAGGCTTACTCAGAAAAAACTGTCAGAGAAGCCGGTGTCAGGACAGACAGATATGGGGTTGAGATGGCCAGAAAATCAATTGAGCTTACTTACGAGCCTGCACGATCCTGGACTCCGGATCTGGATCGCAACAGCTTCAGTCTGAAGCGGGCCCAGGAAGAATTCACCTGCCGCGTGGTCATGGAAATCCTGAACCGCTATCAGGGGGATATCCGTGCCGCTGCCCAGTACATGCAGGTCAGTGAGCGCAGCGTCTATCGCTGGATCAAGAAGGAAGGGGAAATCGGCGGCGACATTTCCTTCTAGGCCCCTGAGGGCCTCCAGTCCGGTTCCGGAACAGTTGCCGTTGTCCGCCTTCGCTTCACACAGAATACTGCCACCATTGACCCACTCTCCGGATCCGTCCTGCGGAGTGGACTGCCTGCGCTGAGCCGCTTCAGTGGCCCGATTCCAGGGCCACTGAAGCGGAATATGCGGGCCCGGCGGGACCCTCTTCAGGTCTCCTGATGCCCGTGCGGGTGTGCGCAGTGCTCGCAACGCACCCATCCCGAGTCTCCATCCGTCCAGTATTCCTTCTTCCAGATGGGTACTCGCTGCTTCAATTCGTCAATGACGAACTGACACGCGTCAAAGGCCTCGCCTCTGTGGCCTGACAGGGCTCCCACCCAGACCGCCACCTCACCGATCTCCAGCAACCCGATCCGGTGCTGACAGCGAATGTCCAGCACGGGAAAGCGCCCACGTGCCTCGTCCAGAATGCGCTGCGCTTCCTTCTCGGCCAAGCCGGCATAGGCTTCGTACTCAAGCCTCAGCACATCCCGGCCTTCGTTCTCGGCCCGTACCCGACCTTCGAAGGTCACCAGAGCCCCCGCGGCCGGCAGATCCAGCTCGCGGGACAGGCGCGCACAATCGATGGGGTCCTTGCTCAGCACGAACATCTCAACCTCCCGCGACCGGTGGGATGAAGACCACCCGGTCATCTTCCTGCAGTTCGGTGTGCCAGTCGGCGAACTCGTCATTGACGGCCACGCGCAAGTGTTGGCGCGTGAGAGTGAACCCATGCTGGGCCGCCAGTTCCGCAAACAGGGCCCCCGCGTCCTTGGCCGCGCTCACCCGGGTCTCCCGGCTGCAGCCCGCCTGTTCGCGCAACAGGGCAAAGTACTCGACCTGGATCCTGCGGGTCTCGTTCATGGAGTGTCCTTCAGCCGTTCCAGAGCCCGCTGGTAGTCTTCGGGCCGATTGATGTTGTCCAGGGCATTTCTGGTTTCCAGCGCCAGAAGGGAGATGTGCGAGCGGATCAATGCCTTGCGAGGACAGTGCACGCCCTCGGCCATGAAACGGTGCAGACGCGCTTTCATGCGTGGTTCCCAGATGGCGCACAAGGGCTCGGGCAGTCCGCTGGCGGGGTCTGCATAGGCCGTGGCCAGTGCCGTGTGACGACGATTCCGGATCAGGTGTTCCAGCACCGCGCCGTCCACGAAAGGCAGATCGCAGGCCAGTACCAGCCATGCAGCACCCGGATGCGCGTGCATGGCCGAGAGCATGCCGCCCATCGGCCCGAAATCCAGGAAACGGTCGGTGATGCAGGGAGTGTCCGCAGGGCAGTCCTGGTCGGAGCGGCGCGAAAGAAGCGTCTGGGTACAATGCGGCGAAAGCGTCTCCAGCGCACGTTTCCATTGCGGGATTCCCACGAAGGGCAGTTCGGCCTTGTCCCGGCCCATCCGGCGACTGTGGCCACCGGCCAGCACCAGACCGAAGAGTGGTGCCCGGGCACTTGTCTCGCGCAAGGCGTGCCGCAGTGAATTCACAGGCAGGGCCCCGGATTCCGCGTGCCAGATCTGCGTGCGGTCGCCTTCCGTGTCTGCTTCAAGATGCAGGGCAAGCTCCTGTCCGTCGCGGATCGGGTCTCCATCGACCAGAAACACGATTTCCGCCTCGTCCCACTCGGCAAGCGGGGAAAAGTGATCGCGCCGGCCCCGCCGCACCCAGCGAATCTCATCCCCGGTGACTTCCAGAACCTGGAGCATTGGGTCGCCGCCATCGGCTTCTTCCAGCGGGGGCAACTGGTTGCCCCGTTGCAGCAGCACCCGGTACTCGCGGCCCAGATCGCCGGCCACATCGGCACAGAGCGCCAGTCGCTCGGAGGCCTCGCCCCCGGTGCAGGTGATGCGCAGCGGTCCGGAATGGCTGACGGGCGGTGAACCGGACGGCAGGCCGCATTCAGTCCTGTCGGACGACATGGCGCCCCCCTTCCTTCTCGAGCAGCCGGATGGGCCCGATGACCATCGCGTGGGTCACGGCCTTGCACATGTCGTACACGGTCAGGGCCGCCACGCTGACGGCGGTGAGGGCTTCCATCTCCACCCCCGTGCGATGATGCACGCGCACCTCGCAACGGATCGTCACGGTACGCTGCTGCAACTCGATCTCGAGCCGGCAGCCATCGATGGGAAGAGGGTGGCAGAAGGGAATCAGGGACGAGCAGTTCTTGGCGGCCATGGTTCCGGCGATGATCGCGGTCTGGAACACGGGGCCCTTGGGGCTGTGGTACTCCCCGTCCTGGAACAGAGCCGCCAGCTCTTCGGGCAACTGTACTTCGCCCAGTGCCAGTGCGCGACGATCGCTGGGGTGCTTGTCGCCCACATCCACCATGCCGGGTCTGCCCTGCGGGTCCACATGGCTCAGCATCGGGCCTCCTTCAGATCCAGGGCCACCAGGGCACGCTCTCGCCCGCGGGATGCAGGCGAGGTCCCCGGGGCAGTTCCACAAAACCATCGCTGGCGCACAGTCGGGCGAAATCGCCCGAGCCGGCCGTCGGGACTGGCCTGGCAAGAGCGCGACCCTCGGAATCGGCATCCAGCTTCACCGGCAGGAAGAAACTCAGCGGCGCCTGGAACGACACATCCTCCGCGAGGCGCAGGCGCTGCGGTTCCGGTGCGATTCCCGTGAGACAGTGTTCCAGCCAGGGAAGCACGTAGCGATGCAGGCAGACTGCGGTGCTTACAGGATTGCCGGGCAGCGCGAACACCGTGTGGCCCGACTCGTCCCGCCCGAACCAGAGCGGCTTGCCCGGACGCTGGCTGACCTTGTGGAACACGGCGCGCACTCCATGGCGTGCGAGGGCCTCCGGCACCAGGTCGTGGCGCCCCATGGAGACTCCGCCGCTGAGCACGACAACCCGGGATTCGCCGAGCGCACGCTCCAGCGCAAGATCCAGCGCGATGGCGTCGTCGGGCACATGACACAGGGGCAATACATCGTGGCCCGCCCGTTGCAGGGCGGCCACCAGGGCGGGCCCGTTCGATTGACGAATCTGGTGCGGCAGGGGAGTGTTCTCCACGGGAACCAGCTCGTCTCCGGTCGCCAGAACCGTGATGCGTGGGCGCTGGATCACGGGAATCCTGGCCAGTCCCACGGTCACCGCCACCGCGATTTCGGGCGAACGCAGGCGTGTGCCCGCATTCAGCAGACAGTCGCCCTGCTTCCGGTCGCTGGCCTGGAGATGCACGTGGCGCATCGGGACAGGGGCCGCGTCCTCGCTGAGACGCACGCCACCTCCTTCGCGGGCGAGCAGTTCCACGGGGATCACACAGTCACAGCCCCGGGGCAATGGTGCGCCCGTCATGACTTCCAGACAGGCCTCCGGGCTTGCCAGCGTGCCTCGAGGCTGGCCGGCGGCCTGGCTGCCCTGCACCGGAAAGACTCTCTGGCCAGCGACCCAGCGCGAATGCTGGAGCGCCACACCGTCCATGGCCACGCGATCGAATGGCGGAAAATCCCGGTCGGCACGAATCGGCTGGGCCAGCACACGGCCAATGGCCGCGGTCCAGGGTACCCATTCCGTCTCCGGGGGGATCCGCACACTGTGAATCAGCTGGGTCGCGTGCTGAACGCTGTGCAAAGGGGAGTTCTCTGTTACGGTCATAGGGGCCAAGTGTAGGAATCCGGCCAACAACACGAAAGGGACACACGGGTGCCCCTTTCGCTCTCTTTCCCCTCTTGCAAGGGGTTACCGCCTTGGCCGCTATCCAACATTGCGGTCAGGAGATGTTCCATGGCTGATCATTCGGGGTGCGTTCGGGCACGCGGGAAGGTCCCGGCGCTCCGGGAGTCGTCGCCCCATCTGCAATTGCCATGCCATGAATGACAATTTTTGCCGGGTCGAATGGAAGTGCTGGAATCACAAAGGAGTACAGAGTGCAGACGGCACACATCAAAGCTGAAGAGCTGCCGCTTCGGGGTCTGCGGATTGTGCCCAGTGTTCAGGATCTTCACTCCTCGTTCAAGGGAACAAGTGTCAAATCCGGAGACCGTGCGATGCGAGCCCTGATCCAGAGAGTGCACCGGGCCGAGGTGCGCTGCGAAAGCGGACCCGTGAACCGGATCGGCCGGGGATACCTGGTGCTGCTGGGAATTCACGGCCAGGACGGACCCGAGGAGGTGCGGGCCCTGGCGCGGCGTATCGCCACTCTGCGCCTGATGCCCGACGCGAAAGGTGTGATGAACCTTGGCCTGCTGGAGATGAACGGTCCATCGGCCGGTGAACACGCCGACGGGCCCGAGGGACAGGCCGGGGAGGTCCTGCTTGTGAGTCAGTTCACCTTGTTTGCCGATGCCAGACGCGGTCGCCGTCCGTACTACGGCAATGCCGCGCCACCGGAGCAGGCGATTCCGCTGTATGAGGCCATGGCGGCCGCCCTGCGGGCCGAGGGTGTGGGCGTGGCCTGCGGGGTCTTTGGAGATCACATGGATCTGGGCATCGAGGCCGATGGCCCGGTGACCGTGTTGCTGGATACGGACGAATTGTCCCGTCAGTGATGAAACTCGCCCGTGGTGCCTATCCCGGGAAACCTGACCTGCAGGTCGTGATGGATGGCCGCTGCGGCACGCCTGCCCGCACCCATGGCCAGAATGACCGTGGCCGCGCCCAGCACGATGTCGCCACCGGCGTAGACACCCGGAATCGAGGTGCGCCCGCTGCCGGATTCGGCCACGATGTTGCCCTTGCGATTGAGTTCAAGCTGCGGCGTGGCGCCCGTCAGCAGCGGGTTGGCGCCATTGCCGATGGCCACGATCACCGCGTCGGTCTCCAGTTCGAACTCGCTGTTGGGCACAGGCAGGGGGCGACGGCGTCCACTGCTGTCCGGCTCGCCCAGTTCCATGCGCTGACAGAGCACGGAGCGCACATTGCCCGCGCCATCATCGCCGATGCGCAGCGGTGAGTACAGCAGCTGCAACCTCACCCCTTCTTCCAGAGCGTGCTCGATCTCCTCCTGGCGCGCGGGCATTTCCTCCCGGCTGCGGCGGTAGATGATGTGAACCTCCTCGGCTCCCAGTCGCACGGCGGTACGCGCCGCATCCATGGCCACGTTGCCGCCCCCGAAGACTGCCACACGGCGCGCAGGACGCACAGGGGTGTCGGAATTGGGAAAGTCCCAGGCGCTCATCAGATTCACGCGCGTGAGATACTCGTTGGCCGAGTAGACACCGTTCAGGTTTTCTCCGGGAATGTCCAGAAACCAGGGCAGGCCGGCCCCGACACCCAGGAACACTCCGTCGAATCCCTCTTCCTCGAGCAGCTCACTGACCGTGATCATGCGGCCGATGACCGCGTTCGTGACCAGTTTCACTCCCAGAGCGCAGATGCGGTCCACCTCTTCCTGGACGATGGCCTTGGGCAGGCGGAACTCGGGAATGCCGTACATGAGCACACCCCCGGCCTTGTGCAGCGCTTCGAACAGCGTCACGGAATGCCCCAGCCGGGCCAGATCCCCGGCGACGGTCAGGCCCGCAGGGCCACTGCCCACCACGGCGATGCGTCTGCCACCCCGAGGCTCGGGGCGCACGGAGGGCGCCGGCAGCTGCTCGCGTTCCCAGTCGGCGGCAAATCGCTCGAGCCGGCCGATGGCCACGGGTTCGTGCTTCTTGCCCAGTACACACAGCTGCTCGCACTGGGTTTCCTGGGGGCAGACCCGGCCGCAGACGGCCGGCAGGGCATTGTCCTGACGGATTGTGTGTATTGCCCGGGCGAAGTCGCCATCGCGGATCGCCGTCACGAAGCCCCGGATGTCCACGCCCACTGGGCAGCCCCTGACACACAGGGGATCCTTGCACTCCAGGCAGCGACTGGCCTCTCGCTGGGCCAGCGCGGGCGTATACCCCGTGGGCACTTCCTGGAAGTTGTGAATGCGCTCAGCCGGTTCCTGCATGGGCATGGGCACTCGTGCCACACTGCCCGGACGGGCTTTGGCGACCGGTTCCATGGTGATCATGCCGGGGTCCTCCGATGCTCATCGCGCAACAGGGCGGACTCGGTGCGCTCGAGACGACAGCGATGGGGTTGCTCCATGGCCTGTTGCTCCTGCCTGGAGTAGGCATGCTGCCGGTTCTGCAATTCGTGGAAATCCACCAGATGCCCGTCGAATTCGGGTCCGTCGACACAGACGAAACGGGTAGTTGAGCCAATGCTTACCCGACACCCGCCGCACATGCCGGTGCCGTCCACCATGGTGGCGTTGAGACTGACGATCGTGGGGATGGCCAGTGCGCGGGTCATTTCACTGACGGCTGCCATCATGGCCACCGGGCCGATGGCCAGGACCTGATCGGGACGTGAGTCGGACCGCAGCATGGGTTCCAGGACTGCGGTGACCTGACCGGGCAGACCTGCACTGCCATCGTCGCTGCACAGCAGAAGCCGGTCGCTGCAGAGCTCCAGTTCCTTCTGCAGGATCATCTGCGCCGCGTTGCGCGCGCCCAGGATCACGATCACACGGTTGCCAACGGCCTTCAGGGCACGGGCGATGGGCAGGATCGGTGCGGCTCCGATGCCGCCCGCCACACAGACCACGGTGCCCCTGAAGGCGATCTCGGTGGGATGCCCCAGCGGGCCGGCAAGATCGAGGATCTTCTCGCCCGGTTTCAGAAGAACCAGTTCCCTGGTTGTTCGCCCCACCGTCTGCACGATCAGACGCAACCAGCCCTCAACCGGGTCGGAGTCGGCAATGGTCAGGGGAATGCGTTCGCCGCCTTCATACAGGCGCAGCATGAGAAACTGCCCTGGGCGGCATTTGCGGGCGATGCGCGGGGACTGGACATGCAGATCATGAATGCCGGGCGCGAGGGTGGACGTTCGAAGAATAGTGTTCATCAGGCCTCCAAAGACACCTGTTGAAAGATTAACAGCATTGGTTGTATTTGCAATGCGGAATTGGAAAGAATTGATCCCGGGTTTTGGGCAGGTCCGGAAGTGGGCTGGAGGCAAAAACGGCGTGAAAGGGGCGTCAGCGAGCCTCAGTCTGCTGGAACCAGGCGCGAATGGCCTGCTCGCGGAAGCGGAAGATCTGCCGTACCTGGCGGCGCACAAAGGGCAATCCCAGCTGGCCAAGCGGCCAGAACGGCAGTTGATACACGACCCGATCACTGATCGTGGTGAGGCCGTCGTGCTCGCTGAAGGAGTGGGTGTGCACCCACTTGCGGTACGGACCGGCCAGCTGTGTGTCCTCGAACTGGCGGGGCGGATCCCAGCGCGTGATCCTGGTACGCCACGTGAACGGGACTCCCATCAGACTCAGGCGATAGTCAATCAAGGCACCGTCGCGCATCTCGATGGGCTGCGGCGAGACGATCTGGAAAGACAGTTTGTCCGGTGTGATCCGTTCCAGGTTGCCGGCGTCGGCGAAGAAGTCAAATACCTGGGCCAGTGGCAGGCGCAGGTCAAATGATGTCTCGAAGATCTGGTCGCGTGTGGTCCAGCCCATCAGTTTTCCGCACCGACCGCGGATGGCACACGCAGAAACAGGTAGGGGCCCTTTTCGGCTCCCCAGACCTGCTGGTCTTCGGCGTCGTACCCTCTGTCCCAGCTTGTGATCCATCCCGGACCGATCTCGACCTGTGAACTGGCCCAGGTGGCGCCACGCAGGCTGCTGAGACACTCCTTGCCCGGGGTGCTGCCGGCAAACAGAGAGTCCGCCTGCTGGGTCAGGATCACGGCGCAGCCCTCGCGTGCACTCAGCGAATCAGGCGTGAGTCCCGCCAGGGGCCTGGCGCTGGCGAAGTCCCCGGCGAACCGCAGTGGGTCGGGAATCTCGAAGACCGCGCTGATGAATCCCTGCTCCGTGGATTCCACGTGGTACACGCGCTGGCGATAGGGGCGGTCCAGATGCTCGGCCACGGCCTGTTCCACGTAAAGCCAATGGCCATCCTCGCGCTCGGGAAAAACCGGGGCCATTTCCAGCCGGATGTCGAAGTAACTGCTGTCCTGCAGTGCCTGATCCTGGCTGCTGAATGAACCGGACATCAAGTGCACCAACAGGTCCAGGGCGGGGGGTCGGGCCTGGCTTGCCGGGCATTGGGTTGCCGCAAGCAGGAAAAGGGTCAGCAGGCGCATGAAGGACTCCGTGAATCAACGTGGACGTGACCGCGGAATATACGCAGCTCGCAGGCAGGAAACTTGTGGGGAAAGGCTGGCAGAGGTGTCCAGGGAGGCCGTGAGCGCCATCTTACGCCGACTGGGGCGTCAGAGCGCTGTTGCATGCCAGATACAGTTCGAAACAGGCACCGCCCAGAGGGGATTGGCGATACAGGACCCGCCCCCCGTGTTCCTGGGCGCAACTGCGCACGGACAGCAAGCCCAGGCCATTCCCGTCTTCCTTGGACGTGAAGAAGGGTTCGAAGATCCGCTCGAGCTGATGGCCGGGAATCCCGGGGCCGTCGTCGTGCACCTGCAGAACGACCTCCTTTTCCTGGACATCCAGCACCACCTGGATGCGCCCCCCGGGAGCTGTTGCATCCGCCGCATTGATGATCAGGTTCAGCAGGGAGCGAGTCACCATGGGGGCATTCACGGGCATGACGCATGTGTCGGGCAACTCGAGTGACACATGGCGCTGGCGGACTTTCTGGTGCGAATGGGCGAAGTCCGCCGCTTCCTGGATGATGGGTACCAGATCCAGGTTGGTGATCTGCCCGGGAGTATGGCTGCGCGCGGAGTGCATCAACCGGCGGGAAACCTGACCCAGTCGTTCACCGGCCTGGTAGGCATCGGCCAGCATGGTCCGATGGGTGGGGTCCGGTGAGCCGTACTCCATCAGCAGTTCCAGATTGCCCTGGATGGCGGTGAGGATGTTGTTGACATCGTGTGCCATGGACGACGCGAAGATACCCGCGATGGCCACACGCTCGCTTGAGATGAGCACGTTGCGATTGCGCAGCAGTTCCTCATCGCGCCGGCGCAGGGCATTCAGCAGCAGCCAGGCGATCACGAACAGCAGAAGGCCCGTGACCAGTACGAAGAAGATGCCCTTGTACTGTTCGATCGCCTGCATTTCGGCCACCGAATGGGACAGACGGGCCGCGATCGAACTGGAAACCCGAATGTAGACCACGCTTGCGATGGTATAGATGCCCGCCACGAGAAGCGCGATGGGCAGCGGCCTCAGACGGGATGCCGTACCGTGAAGGCCGTCTTCGGGAGCCTGTTGTTCGATCGAATCGAGAGACATGACCATGCGTTGCTGTTCCGTGTGTCGCCACTTCGGTCAGGAAGGAGCGCCCTCCCGGACCGACAGAATCGAGTGATACCGCAAGTGCATCAATCGTGATAAGTCAAGATGGGCCAATCTAAGGCGGATCGGGCAGAGAGTCGAATGAAATTGTCCATTTGCAAATACAACACCGTTATACAGAACGGACACGATCAGATCAGCCCGGGCCAACTCTGTTCGACGGAATGCCAGTGTGCGCGCATGTCACGCATGACATCGGCTTCCAGAGCCGGTTCACGGGCAGCGGCGACACAGGACAGCAGGTGTGCTTCCGATCCGATGCCCACGACGGCGCTGGATACGGTGCTGCAGGACAACACGAAACGCATCGCCAGAGCAGCGGTATCCGGGGCCGTGGGCAATGACAATGCATGCCAGCGCCTCCAATATTCGGCCAGGTCCGGCCGTTGGGGGCACTCGGCGTGGCGCCAGACCGCATTGCACAGTGGGCGTTTCACAAGCCAGCCGCAGCCCCGGGCCAGGCCTTCCTGCAGGCGCGGATTGTCCAGTACGCGTTGGTCGCACAGGTTGAGCGAGCTCATCACACTGCCCACGCGCATGTCCCGCAACGCCAGGTCCAGAGCCTCGTTCTCGCCCGAGTAGGCCACCACACGGATCTTGCCGGCCTCGCGAGCCTCGTGCAGGGCGTCCAGCACTCCATTGCATTCCAGAGTGTGCGCGGGGCAGGAATGCAGATGCACGATGTCCACGCAGTCCCGGCGCAGGCGCCTGAGCGCCCGGTCCACTCCCAGACGGATGCATTCGGGCGTCCAGTCCGGCACGCCCTCGATGCCGTAGCCGACCTTGGTGGACAGAATCAGCTCTTGGGGCTGGCTGGCCAGCATCCGGCCAAGGCGCTCTTCACTCAGCCCGTAGGACGGAGCGGTGTCGATGAGCGTGATGCCCAGGTCGATGGCTCGTGCCAGCAGGTGTTCCAGTTGGGGTTCGTCGGCACGTGGATCGCCCCACTCTCCGGTTCCCAGCCCAAGGACCGACACCATCAGACCCGTGTTGCCCAGTGCCCGGTATTGCATGCTCAGGCCTGATCGGACGCTGGGTCACGGGGCAGCGTCGCATGCTGGCCATCGCACCAAGGGTGATTGCCGGACTGGCCGCAGCGACACCACCAGACGGTTTCACCGGCGGTCAGAGTCACGATCTCGGGTCGGCGGCCGGCGATGCGCATGGCACTCATGAAACGTTCTCCCGTGTGTTGTGATCGGCGTGCGAAACGACGCGTCGAGCGGGTGCAACCGCTGGTGCGCCTCCAGGAAGAGAAGCACCCCGGCGCGAAGAAGCGAACTCCCTGCCCCGATCCATCAGGGTGTGGACGACGGCTCCACGACTCCGGCTCGCTGCAGGATCTGGCGATAGCCTTCCACTCGACGCCGGTTGACCCCCAGATCCGAAATGCCCACCCGGGCCGAGGAGCGCACGGCGATCAGGCCGCCTTCACCATCCTCGTCGGGACGAAGCTGGAATTCCAGGTCGTCGACGAATCGGAACAGGAAACTACGGCACTCGGCGCGCAGGTAGCGCGGCGTTTCGTCCGTGATGCGCGTGCGTGTGGCACTGGTCAGAGCCGAGCGCAGGGTTTCCCACGCCAGCTCGGCATTGCCCTGGATCACGAAGGGTTCAATCTCCGACGCGCGTCCGGTGTCGTCGCTGCAGACGCAGTTGGTGGTGCGCACACAGGGTGTGAGACGCGGGGCGCCGGGGCCGTCCAGAGCCGGGCGGTGACCCGAGCAGGCGCTGAGCATCAGGACGGACAGGGCAGGAAACAACCAGCAGGTGGCGTTCATGGGTGGGGGATCTCCGACTTGAGCCTTGGGTAGGGTGATTCAGGCAGAAAAGGCAACAGCGCCATCAGCAGGCCCTGGGCATACAGTTCTCGGCGCCCCAGGGCACCCGCGCTCAGCAGGCCGATGGCACCTTCCTGCTGTTTGCTGTTCTCGCGGCCAAAAACCTGGTCCACCGCGTGGCCCAGTTCCATGCCGGAGCGCACGAGGCGTTCCAGTGCGGGAGGAAGAGGAAAGGACGCGCTGCGGCCCTCGCCGATCCGGGTGCCGTCGGTGACGGCGAACCAGGCACAGGCCAGCAGGCCTGCCGGAGTTTCCACCACTCCGCCTTCCTGGCCGATTCCCAGCCAGGCTCCGGGCAGGGCCGCCAGAGCGCCGCTCGCACGATTGAGTGCCCCCTGACGTGTCTCGCCGTCGCCCCAGGGTTGTTCGGGCACGCCCGAGGACGCCTCCACGGCCTGCAGCTCCAGCACCTGGGCGGGAAACAGGCGCTCGCAGGCCAGGCGTACCGCGTCGTGTTTCACCGGATTCCGGGAACCGACCGCCAGGATCCGTTGCATGGGCTGCCCCCCTTCGGGTTACAGGAACATCATCCGGCAGATGAACACGGCGGCCAGCACGCCCGCCAGGTCGGCGCACAGGCCGGCCAGTACCGCATGCCGCCCACGCGAGATGCCCACCGAGCCGAAGTACACGGCCAGCACGTAGAAAGTGGTCTCGGTGCTGCCGTAGAGGGTGGAAGCCAATCGGCCGATGAAGGAGTCGGGGCCATGGGTGTTGATCAGTTCGGTGACCAGGCCCAGACTGCCCGAGCCCGAGAGAGGACGCATCAGGGCGGCGGGCAGGATTTCGGCGGGCATCCCGATCAGGTCGGTCAGGGGAGACACCACTCGCGCGAAGACATCCAGCGCGCCACTGGCCCGGAACATGCCGATTGCCACGAGCATGGCCACCAGATAGGGAATGATTCTCAGGGCCACGGAGAATCCCTCCTTGGCGCCTTCGACAAACTCCTCGTAGACCTTGACCCGGCGCGTGATGGCCACCAGTGGCACCAGGGCCAGAAAAATGGGAATCAGGGACACGCTGACCGTGTCCAGGATGGTGCGCAGGCTCTCAGGCATCCGCGGCCCCCTTCTGCGGGAAGAGATGGCGCAGCAGGCGACTGGCAACGATGGCGACCACGGTGGCGCACCCGGAGGCGAACAGGGTGGTGCCGATGATTTCCGTGGGGCTGGCACTGCCTGCTGTGACACGTACCGCGATGATCGTGCTGGGAATCAAGGTGATGCTGGCGGTGTTGATCGCCAGGAAGGTGACCTGGCTGTCGCTGGCGCTGTCCTTCACGGAATTCAGCTCCTGAAGCTGCTCCATGGCTTTCAGGCCCAGGGGGGTGGCGGCATTGCCCAGGCCGAGCCAGGAAGCGCTCACGTTGAGCAGGATGCTGCCCAGCGCGGGATGTCCATCGGGGATATCGGGAAAAAGTCTGCGGAAGACCGGCTTGAGCAGCCAGGCCAGGCCGCGGATGATGCCTGCCTTTTCGGCGATGCGCATCACACCCAGCCAGAGACTCATCACCCCGACCAGCCCGATCGCGATGGTGACGGCGGTCTCCGCCATGTTGAAAGCCGCCTGAGTGACTTCCGGCAGGCGACCGGTGAAGAACCCCACGATCACGCTGGACAGCACAAGCCCCAGCCAGAGATAGTTCAGCATGCGCGTTTCCCCTGTTGAGTCCGTGGGCCGCAGGACCGGTGGATTTCGTGACCGGTCGTGGCCCACAAGCTCGCGAATACGCTCAGAAAGGCCAACGAGTGCCTCTGCCAGGCTGTGCCACATGGTGCCGGATGGTCCTCGAGGCTCCTGCGTGACTCGGGAGAAAGTCCCGCGTTATGGCAGATTTTTGTTCGGCATGGCCAATTTCACTGTTCTTAAAGGGGAAGTGGTTGAACAACAGCTTTGATTCCACTGTCGGAAATTGGACAGGAGTTCAAGCTGCCCGAGAGCTAACTGCTTGGAATACAAGCATTGAAGACTTGGCACGTTTCGTGCCTGATTTGGCCAACTGAATTGGCAAATCCCTCTAACTCAACTCCAGCACCCCATTCGGGGTGACGTGTGTCTGTCCCCGAGATCTCCCGGAGGTGAGGAGACAGATTTTCATAAGGGATGAATCAGGCAGTTTGTTCCTTGTTCGGAGCGCCGGCCCATACCGCTGAATGGGCCGGCTTTTTTATGTGCGGACCACGCACCAGGCTCCGGGCATGGGCCGGAGACACGAACCCCGTGACGCATTCCGACCTGTCGGAGCGCATCACGGGGTTGGTTCTGTTGACCTTGCCGGGGGATCAGACCCTGGCGGGGGCCGTGTTCTGGTCCAGCAGTTTCCAGCTGCTGCGGTACTCGAAGTTGCCGCGCAGCCCCTTGACAACGAAGGGCTCCCAGTTGGCCACCTGGCGCGAGCCTTCGGGCAGCTGCCTGAGCAGCAGTTTGACCCATTCGCGGTCGGAGAGATCCTGTACCACTTCCACCTTGATCCGGGCCTGGCTGTCTTCGTACCAGTAGACTCCACCCACGCGAACCGACCCATCCTGGGTGTGAATGTGATGGGATTTGGTGATCATTGCGTTCCCCGTTGTTTTCTGAGCCAGCGCCCAATATGATTTATGGCGTTGATTACATGTGGGGTCGAGGGCACCTGCATGCAGCGGACGGCGCCTTGCGCCGCAGCTGATGCATGGTGCTTGCCAGAATCCCCGCACCCATGCGGACATCGCACTCCGCCAACCCGTCGTTCCAGGAGACCCCGAATGGTGCACACCCACGAATTCAGTGTTGCCACGAACGGGCGTGGATTCACGGACCTGGGCCCGGCCGTCCGCAAGTGGCTGGCGTCCCTGCCCCGGACCGACGGTCTGTGCCATGTCTTCGTGGCGCATACCAGCGCCTCGCTGATTCTGTGCGAGAACGCCGACCCGCGCGTGCGCCAGGATCTGGAGTGCTGGTTCGCCGACTCGGTCCAGGATGGTGACCCGCGATTCCGCCATCGCGATGAAGGCCCCGACGACATGGCCGCCCACCTGCGCAGCGTGCTGACCAGCAACTCGCTCAGTCTGCCCGTCCGTTCCGGCAGTCTGGCCCTGGGCACCTGGCAGGGACTGTATCTCTGGGAGCACCGTACCCGCGCCCACAGCCGGCGTGTGCTGCTGACTCTGGTGGGACAGTGAGCGACAGTTCCTTTGGCGACCGCCCCGCCAGGGGCCCTTCCGGCGATCGCTACCGGAACTTCGCGGAGCTGGCGCGCGAGCAGGTCGAGGGGCAGGACTTCCGCATCCACTGTACCCCGCGGGATTCCTGGCTGAGCGTGATCGCGCCTCACGGCGGAGGCATCGAACCGGGAACACTGCCCCTGGCACGATCCCTGGCCGGCACCGAACACAGCTTCTATGCGCTGGAAGGAATTCGGCAGGGCGGCGACAACAACGTGCTGCACATCACGAGCCACCACTTCGACGAGCCGCGCTGCCTGGAATTGCTGGCCCGCTCACCGCGTGTGCTGGCGCTGCACGGTCGTGCCACCCGCAAGGCCACGGTCTGCGTGGGGGGACGGGATGGCGAATTCGCGCAGCATCTGGCCCAGGCTCTTGAGGCCGGGGGATTCGTGCTGGAGGAGCTGAAGCGCTTTTCCGGTCGCCATCCGCGCAACATCTGCAACCGGGGTCTGCGACACGCGGGCGTGCAACTGGAGCTGGGCGCCCCCCTGCGCACGGCGGACGTGCGTCCCGCGCTGGTGGCCCTGCTTGGGCAGGCGCTGCGGGACTTCGGCGAGACGTTGAGCAAGGCGTGATACAGTATCCGGAGACGTCGATGAAGCGTCTGGATTGCTGCTGGAGCGCCAATCCATCGTAGTCCGGATGCAGCGCAGCGAAATCCGGGGACATCACACCCGGCTCGCGCCACACACGCTGAACTCCCAACATGTGCTTTTCCCGGATTGCGCTTCGCTGCATCGGGCCCGGCTGGAAGCTACGGCGCTTCGATTGTACTGTTGGATTGCTGCTGCATCCGGGCTACGGCGCTACGATGCCACTGTTGGATTGCGGACTGGCGTGGGTCAGCCAACACATCACGGCCTCCAGTGTGCCGCGAGCGACGCAGAGTGCCTTGTCCGAGATCAGGTCGGGGTTGACGCCGGAATCCCGCGGGTCGATGTCGGCCAGCTTGCAGCCAGCCTCGACCCGGGTGCCGTGACGCAACAGGCCCCGCACCTGGCCGGAAAGCGGCGAGAGCAGTGGCTGGCCGTCCAGCTGGCCCAGAGTCTGGCCTTCGTGTACCCGATCTCCCAGCTCACAGGTCCAGTATACGGTGCCCGCCAAGGGGGCATGCAGCACCCGTCTGGACGATTCGCCGCCCAGGCGTCCCGGAATGCCCGTGTCGGGCAAGGGGGCCCCTTCGTCGAGCACCCGTCCCAGAGTGTGTCCGCGCATGGTTTCGATGGCCCTGTGGCAGTTGGTTCCGGCGCTGAAGCCAGGTCCCAGCCCGATGACCAGACTGGCCAGCGAGCGCTGATCCGGCAATTTCTGCTTGAGCATGCGGGCGTCCACCAGAATGCGTGGAGCCAGTGCGCGTGCCGATTCATGGGCGTTGCAGAGGATGGGCAAGTCTGCGCCGGGATCCCGCAGCAGGCGCTCCGCTTCGTCCGTACTGGCACAGAGGAGGGCCGACTGGCCTTCCACACGGGCGCGAGTTTCGTACAGCGCCTCGCTGAAGCACACCCGACGACGGATCGCGAGGGGCCGGGGCAGTTCGCTCAGCACGACCGGGAAGCCTGCCCGGGACAGGACCCAGGCGCAGGCGCTGCCCAGCTCGCCCGCCCCGCGCACCCAGATGCGGCAGTCGGCGGCCGTTTCCCGCCATGCCAAGGACAGCGCCCTCTGTGGAGTGTTGTCACTCATGCGCGGATCCTGATCGCTCGCCACCGCTGTCCAGCCAGCGATCCATGTCCAGCCAGAGGCCGCGGTCCTCGAGTTCCAGACGCCACACGGCGTCGGGGTGGCGCTGGAACAGTGCGCGCGCGCCCTCGTCTCCTTCAAGACCATCCAGCTCGGCTCGGAACTCCCGATTGAAGAAGACGGGATGGCCCGGAATCCCGGGAGTGGCGGCATCCACGGGAAGCAGGATGCCGGATCGGCGTGTGCTCAGGGTTTCGAGAATGGCGTCAAGCGTGGGTGAGGCGAGGAAACACCGATCGCCGTTGCAGAGGCCCAGCCATTCCGTATCCGGGGCCGTGGCCAAGCCCAGGCGAATCGTGTGTGCCAGGCCCATAGCCGCATCCGGGTTGGTTGCAATGGTCACTCGCTCTTCCGGGTGGGCCGTGATCCAGTCGGCCAGCAGCGAGGCCAGCTCAGCGGACTCCGCAGGAATCACCACCACCAGCGGCAGGTTGTGCCCGGCCAGAGCATCCATCGTATGCAGCAGCGCCGGTCGCCCATTCACGGGGCGCAGCAGCTTGCCCGGGTGGCGACGACTCTGGCCGGCGGCGCAGACGATCACGCAGGCCGATGCCGGTGTGTCACTGGACGCGTTCATGCCAGCCCTCCTGCAGACTGCCCAGATGCACGCGCTCTGCACCGCCGGCACGCAGGGCTCGGGCCAGGCGCCGGGCCTTCGCGGGCCAGCGGTCCGCCTTGTTCACCAGGTACACGGGGTCGAGAATTGCGGGCAGCATGGCCCGATAGCCACGCGGCCCCAGCAGCACCCGGCAGAGGCGCTCCTCGTCAAGACGGTCTGTGTCATGCCAGCCCCAGTGGGCGCAGAATGCCTCGGGCCGATGCACCAGACCGCCGCCGATGGGCGCGTCCAGCACCTCGGCTCCCACCAGAATCACGCAGTGTGTGCTCCAGTCCGGGACGCGCGGGTCGGGCGGGCGATGCACCTTGAGTGGGTGTTTGGCCGCACCGTCGTTCTCGAAGATGCAGAGATCGGCCAGCTCACAGGACTGGCGCAACTGCTCGGGTTCAAGTCCTGCGTGTTTGCCCGGAGTGTGTCCCGAGCGCAGCAGGGCCAGCAGGCGCTCAGCCGGCGTGAAAGGGAGACTGGCGGGAGGTGTGTCGTCGTTCAGCACGAGCAGCGGAAAGCGCTCGTCGGGGACGGCCTTGGTCAGCGAACTGAGCAGCACACGCGCGTGCTCGCGTGCGAATTCCTGCCCCAGAGCATGCAGCAGGCTGGTCTTGCCCCCTGCGCCGAAGAGGGCGATGCGTGCGCCGCGCGCCTGTGTCACTCCATCGAACAGCAGGTCGAAGAACACTGAAGAAGGGCTCACGTTCCGGCGCCCGTGGCTTGCAGGCGATCCAGCTCGGTCAACAGGGTTTCCGGGTGGAAGGGGCAGTGACGCAGACGCACCCCGCAGGCGTTGGCGATGGCGTTGGCCACCGCGATGGCCGGCCCGTTGATGGGAATCTCGGCCACGGCCTTGGCGCCAAAGGGGCCGCAGGGCTCATGCCCGGGCACGAATTCCGCCACGATCTCCGGCATGTCCAGACTGGTGTAGATGGAGTAGTCCCGCAGGGTGCGGTTGATCGGACGCCCCAGCTCGTCAAAGATCATGTACTCGGAGAGCGCCATGCCCAGACTCTGCGGAATCGCACCCTCCACCTGGCCCTCGGCCATCTGGGGGTTGATCACCTGGCCCGCGTCCGTGATCGAGACGACTTTCAGCACTCGCACGATGCCGGTGCGCGTATCCACGCTGACCGTGGCGAAGGTGGCATTGAAGGGCGGGGGCGAGTCGTAGCTCATGTGGCTGGCGCAGGCCTGGATCTGCATCTGCTCGTCGGTGTAGAAACTGCGAGTGCAGATTTCCGGGTAGCCCATGCGGCGACCGTCCCGGCTCAGCACCTCGCCGCCCCCGATGGTGGCCTGCGGGTCCTTGAGCAGCTTGCGCCCCTGCGAGAGAATCTGTTCGCGCACGGCCTCGGCGGCCTTCTTGACTGCGCCACCCGAGATGTAGGTGGTGCTGCTGGCGTAGGCGCCCGTGTCGAAGGGGGTCAGGTCGGTGTCGGAGCTGTAGACCAGAACCTTGTCCATGGACACTTCCAGCACTTCGGCGGCGATCTGTGCCAGAGCAGTGTCCGAACCGGTGCCCAGGTCGGTGGCCCCGACCTGCAGGTTGAAACTGCCGTCCTCGTTCATCTTGAGCCAGGCGGCTCCCATGTCGATGCCCGGAATGCCCGAGCCCTGTGCCACGGCCGCCATTCCCACGCCCGTGCGCAGGTGGCCCTGTTTGCCCTCGACGCGCTGGCGATCCCAGTCGATGGCGAGTTTGCCGCGGTCCAGGCATTCGTCCATGCCCGAACTCTGGATCACAACAGGAAATCCCTCGCGGCCCTCGCCCAGAATCTTGGCGATGGGGACATCATCGCCCACGCGCACCACGTTCCGGCGGCGCAATTCGATCGGGTCCACCTCCAGCGCGATGGCGATCTCATCCATCAGACTTTCCAGAGCGAAGAAGCCCTGGGGGGCTCCGTATCCCCGATAGGCACCCGCCACCGGCAGGTTGGTGTATACCGCCTGCCCGTGCACGCGGATCGCCGGGGAACGGTAAAGGGTCAGCGTCTTCTGGGCGGTCACCGACATCACGGTCAGGGCGTGGGGGCCGTAGGCACCGCAGTTCTCGAGGATCTTCAGGTCAATCGCCGTGATCCTGCGCTGGTCGTCCAGCCCGATCGTCAGGTCCACGATCTGGGGATGGCGCGAGCGGGCGGCGTACAGTTCCTCCTCGCGGGTCAGTTCCAATCTGGCGGGGCGTCCGGTGATCAGGGTGGCCCAGGCCACCAGCTCCTCGCCCAGGATTTCCTGCTTGCCGCCGAAACCGCCCCCGATGCGCGGTTTGATCACCCGGATGCGGCTCACGGGCAGGTCGAGCACCTCGGCCACGATCCGGCGCACATGAAAGGGCACCTGGGTGGCCGTGCGGATCACGACGCGCTCGTTCTCATCCAGCCAGCTCAGGCTGATGTGGGGTTCGATGGACACCTGCTGCACATAGGGTGTGGAATAGCGTCCAGAATACACGTGGGCGCTGCCTGCCAGCACGGCATCCACATCGCCGACCTCGGCGAAGATCTCCGAGGCGATATTGCGCGCCGGGTCGTGAATGCCACTCTTGCCCTCCTCGGGATGCAGCACCACGGGGTTGTCGATGGCGGCTTCCGGATCGAAGATCGCGGGTAGGATCTCGTAGTCCACATGGATGTGATGCAGGGCGCGCTCGGCCGCTTCCAGGCTTTCGGCCACCACCAGGGCCACCTTGTCGCCCACGAAGCGCATGGTCTGGTCCAGCAGCAGCAGGTCGCGCGGGGAGGGCTCGGGATACCCCTGGCCGGCGGTCGTGTAGTAGTGCGTGCGCACATCCTGCCAGCTGAGCACGCGCAGCACGCCCGGCAGTTCCAGGGCCGCGCTGGCGTCAATCGAGGTGATCCGTGCATGGGCGTGGGGGCTGCGCAGGATCTTGAGGTGCAGGCAGTCCTTCAGCCGGATGTCGTCGGCGAACACGGGTTTGCCGCGCATCAGGGCCAGGCCGTCGACCCGGGCGGTTTTCTTGCCGATGTGTTTCATTCCGGTTCCTCCGCGGCCAGAATCGCCTGCACGGGCTTGACATAGCCCGTGCAACGGCAGAGGGTGCCCGTCAGTGCCTCGCGCACACGCGCCTCGTCCAGGCTGCCGCCCTGGCGCCGCAGGGCCACCGCCACGATCAGCATGCCCGGGGTGCAGAAGCCACACTGGGCGGCACCGTGATCCAGGAATGCGTCGCGCAGCGGGGTCAGCTCGCCCGAGGCGTCCAGGTGTTCCAGGGTTTCGACCCGGCGATTGGTCAGCAGTGGCAGCAGCAGCTGGCAGGCGTTGTGCGGGCGGTCGTCCACCAGCACGGCACAGGCACCGCATTCGCCGTGATCGCAGCCGTGTTTCACGCTGTACAGCTCCTGCTCGCGCAGGTACTCCAGCAGAGTCCGACCGGCGGGGGCTTCCACCTCCACGGTTCTGCCGTTCAGGTGCAGCACGCTTTTCATGGCTGAGCCTCCAGATCTTCAAGCAGGGCCACCAGTACTCGCGCCTTGTATTCGCGGCGGCCCAGGCTGTCATCGGGCAGACCTTCGGCCAGGCGTGCGGCCAGCTCGTTCGTGGACCCCGTCGTGTGATCCGCCCACTGGAAGGCGTGCTGCCCGCCACCGGCGCAGAATCGCTGGTGACTTGCAAAGCCTCCACGCACCGCGAAGAGCCAGGGCGCCGACGCGGGCAGGCGCGAGGCCGCCGCGAAAGCCAGGCCTTCCAGGGGCAGTTGCAGGGCTGTCACCAGACCCGTGCCATTCCAGCCGGCAAAGGGCGTGGGGGAATCCGTCTCGTGCAACTGGATCGTGGCACGGGCCGCCACACAAAGCGCGGGAATCACCCCGTTCAGGCGTTCGTGCACGAGTGACCCGCCCAGCAGGCGCTGCTGACGCAGGTTGGGTTCGGGGCAGGCGGCCTGCAGCGCCCGGGCCAGATCCTTCAGACCGTGGCTGCGGGCGTACTCCAGCAGGTCGGCCAGACAGACTCCGGCCCCCAGGATCAGTCGGTCCTTCTCATGGTCGATCGTGTGCGACAGGAGCGCGCGGATGGCCACCAGGGTGTGCACCTTGGCCGGTTGCTCGTCCACCAGATGACTGCCTCCGCCAACCAGACGATGCCCGGGCCGACTGGCCAGGTGCAGGGCATCGTCCAGATCCGTGGGTGTCAGCACGTCCTTGAGAGCACTCCACATCTCAGGCCTCCTTCCGCTCGTCCGCCATCAGGAAGTTCACTCCCGTCCGCCGGGAGGCGCGTTCGATCATCCGGGCGCTCAGCCGACGGTGGCGCAACACCAGTTCCGCTTCATCGAGTGAGCTGCGGCCGTTCTCGATGCGGATTCTGCCATCCACGATCAGGGTGTCCACACTGCCCTGACGCGCACAGAAGACCAGGGCGGCCAGCGGATCGCTGTGTGCGCCCGAGTATTCGATGCCTTCCAGCGAGAACAGCGCGATGTCGGCGCGCTTGCCCACCGCCAGACTGCCGATGTCATCACGGCCCAGCACGCGGGCACCACCGATGGTGGCCATCTCCAGCACATCGCGCGCGCCCAGCCAGCAGGCGGGGTCGCGCAGGCGCGAAATCAGCAGGGCATTGCGCAGCTCCAGCAGCATGTTGCCGCTGTCGTTGGAAGCGCTGCCGTCCACACCCAGACTGACCGCGACGCCGGCCTGCAGCAGTTCGCAAATGCGGGCGATGCCCGAGCCCAGGCGCATGTTGCTGCTGGGGCAATGGCTCACCCCCGCACCCGCCGCACCCATCCGGGCGATTTCCTCGTCGGACAGGTGCACGCTGTGGGCGAACCAGGCGTCCTCGCCCAGCCAGTCCAGTCCTTCCACATAGGCCACCGGGCGCTGGCCGAACTGCTTGAGGCAGAATGCCTCTTCATCCAGGGTCTCGGCCAGATGCGTGTGCAGGCGCAGTCCGTGCTGGCGCGCGAAACGGGCCGTGTCACGCATTTCGGCGGAGGTCACCGAGAAGGGCGAACAGGGAGCCAGCACCAGCCGGGTCATCGCGCCGGGCGAGGCATCATGATACTCGGCCAGCAAGCGTTCGGTATCTGCACGGATTTCGGACTCGGTCTGTACCACATCATCCGGGGGCAATCCTCCCTGGCTGCGCCCCAGCGACATCGATCCCCGGGTGGGCATGAAGCGCAGCCCCAGGTCGCGCGCGGCGCGGATCTGGGCGTCGATCAGGTGGGGCGAGGCCTGCCGCGGAAACAGATAGTGGTGATCGCTGCTGGTGGTCGTGCCGGACTTCATCAGTTCCAGCAGGCCCAACTGGGCTCCGGCGAAGACACAGTCCTCGTCCAGCTCGCGCCAGACTTCGTAATGGTTCAGCAGCCAGTCGAAAAGGCCCTGATCCTGCATCCGGGGAATCGCGCGGGTCAGGCTCTGGTAGAGGTGGTGATGCGTGTTGACGAAACCCGGCAGCACCACCATGCCCGTGGCGTCCAGCTCGCGGTCGGCGGGGCCGGGGGCGGGGCCGGGGCCGACCGAGGTGATCACCCCATTTTCGAAGCGGATGTGTCCGCCCGTGAATTCCCGGCGCTGCCCGTCCATGGTGGCCACACGCAGGGCGTTGTGGATCTGCAGGGAACTCATGGTGCGGGCTCCTCAAGATTCATCGCCGGGTGAGCCGAGAGTTCCTCGAGCAGCAGCCAGAGTTCGGCGGCGCGCCTGAGCGAGACGGGCGCGCCTTCCGGGCAGTCCAGATGTGCGTCAAGCAGCGTGAAATTCTCCGGATCGAAGCTGGCTTCGACTCCCGGGGCCGTGTACTCCAGTCGGTCTTTCCGGCGTTGAAGGCGCGACTCGCCCTTGGCCCCCCGGGCGCGGATCAGGTCGCCCTGCAGCAGCACGCCGTTCTCCTCCTGGGCCAGACTGGCTTCGGTGAGACAGAGCCGTGGCTTGTCCTTCCAGGGATCTCCGGATGTGGGGCAGAAGGTGGTGCAGTTGCCGCACTCATTGCAGAAATCGGCGACGTTGATGATCTGTGGATGCTGGCTCACCACGAAGCGCTCGTGGCCGACGGTGCGCACGCCGGTACCCGCGCGGGTCAGCAGGGGCAGGTCGAAGTCCCATGTGCGCCGGCCGCTGAGCGTGTAAGTCAGGTTGGCCATGTTGGGGCAGACCGTGGTGCACACGCTGCAGACCAGATCGCACTGCAGGCAGCGGGCCGCTTCCGCGCGCGTGGCCTCGGGGCTCAGTCCCGGATGCACCAGTTCGAAGTTGTCACGATCGCTCAGGGGGCGTTCCGGAAGCTCGGGGCCGAAACTGCGGGTAGCCAGCATGCCCATGGCCTGGCTCACGCTGAACTCGCGCGCAGGATCTTCGGCCCGTGCGTCGGGCGTGATGCCCAGCCGCTCCAGCATGCGTCGCGCGGCACGCTGGCCGTCGCCCATGGCCAGAATCAGGCTGGAGGCCCCGCGCACCGCATCGCCGCCCGCGAAGACGCCGGGCAGGCAGGTCTCGCCCGTGGCGGGATTCGTGTCCAGCGCGGGCTCGGGGAAGAAGTCCAGCACCACGTCCTGGCCGATGGCCGTGATCAGCGTGTCCGCCTCGATCAGGAAGTCCGATCCGGGCAGCGGCACCGGACGCGGGCGGCCGCTGGAGTCGGGCGGACCGGCCTGCATGCGCTGGCAGCGCAGGGCGGCAAATCGGCCATTCTTCAGTTCGATGCCCACCGGGGCCACCATTTCCACCAGAGTGACTCCTTCGGCGATGGCCGCGGCGATCTCGTCCCGGTCGGCGGGCATGTCGGCGCGACTGCGGCGGTACAGGCAGAGCACCTCGCCCGCGCTTCCCACCAGACGCCTGGCCGTGCGCAGCACGTCCATCGCGCTGTTGCCGCCCCCGACCACGGCCACCCGGGAACCCAGTTCGTGCAGGGTGCCCGAGCGCACATCTTCGAGGAAATGGAGCTGGTTCATCACGCCGGGGGCGCTTTCGTGCTCCAGCCCGAGACGTTTGTTGGCCTGGGCGCCCACACCCAGATAGACCAGATCGTGTTCGGCGCGGATCTTCGCGAAGTCGTTCCCCGTCACGGGCTGGTCCAGTCGCAGGTCCGCGCCCAACTGGCGAATCAGGTCCAGATCGGCGTGCAGGCTGGTCTCGTCCATGCGGAACACGGGAATCGCGCCGGAGACCATGCCGCCGGACATCGGCTTGCTTTCATACAGACTCACCTGCACTCCGGCCAGGGCCAGGAACCAGGCGCAGCTCAGGCCCGAGGGCCCGGCACCGATCACGGCCACCCGCTGGTCGTGCCTGGTCTGGATGGCGTGCCCGGCCAGTCCCTGACTGTGCTCGGCGATGGCACGCTTGATCTCGCGGATCAGCAGCACGTTGTCGGTGTTCATGCGAGTGCACTTGCTCTGGCAGAGGTGGTCGCAGACCTTTCCCGTGATGTGGGGCAGCGCGTTCTCGCGCAGGATGGCATGCCGTGCACGTTGCATCTCGCCCCGGGCGGCCCAGTACATGTACTCGGGCACGTCCTGACCCACCGCGCAACACTCGGTGCATGGCGCCTGCACGCAGTCGAAGGCATTCAGCGGGCGTGGCGTCTTGATGTTGTGATACGGGAAGGAGTCCTTGCGGTAGGCCTTCAGCGCGGGCGTGTCGCGGTCCAGTTCGGCCAGCACGGCCAGGGCGCTGCGTTCCGGACTGGAAGGATGGCCACCGCGCGTGAGGATCAACTGGTCCAGATCCGCGGCATTCACGTGATCCATTTCCTTGCGGATCTCGCTCAGGTACTGCCCCAGGCGCGGGTAGCCCCCGGGCTTGAGCAGGTCGGTGCAGACGGTCAGTGGTTTCAGTCCGGCCGCCAGCAGACCGGCGGCGTTGAAACAGTCGACTCCGGCGGAGAAGGAGATGTCCAGCGTGCCCTCGAAGGTCCGCTGCAGCCGGTGGGCCACCCGCAGACTCAGCGGATGCAGGGCGCGTCCGCTGAGATACATCATCGTTTCCTTTTCCGGGAAGACGGGCCGCAGATTCTGCACTTCCAGCGTGTTGGTGAGCTTCAGGCCGAACTCGACACCGCTGGCCTCGCCGCAGGCGCGCAGCTCGCGGATCAGGTCCACGCCGTCATCCCACTTCAGATCGTGCTCGAAGGCGGCGTCCGGCACGCTCACGGGAAAACCCAGGGTGTCGTTCAGCAACGGGCGCAACTCAGCGGGACCCAGCAGGGTGGGGTTGAGCTTGACCGTGGTGTGCAGGCCGCGCTCTTCCATGAGGTACCGCGCGATGCGGCCGATCTCGTCGGGCGGGCAGCCGTGCATGGTGGACAGCGTGATGCTGTTGGACAGCCGGGCCGGCACGGTCAGGCGGCGCGCGTCGGGCCAGAGAGGAGCCAGTTCGTCCAGTTTGGCCCGCAGGGCCTCGCCGCTGTCGTCCATGGCCTGGAAGAAGCGCTGGACATTGGGCTTGAGAATGCCTTCGAGGTTGTAACCCACACTCAGGTTGAAGATCAGCCCGGGACCTTCGGCCCCGGAGGTCGTCTGCCAACCGAAGCGTTCGCGAAGCAGGTGGATCAGCAGCCAGGCGTTGCGGTATTCGTCAATGGATTCTTCCAGCCGCAGCTCCTGCGACCATTCGCAGTTGTAACCCTCGTCTTCCATGTCGATGCAGGGTTTGCTGATCTCCAGCTCGTCCAGGGTCTGCACGGTCTTCAGTTCGATGTAACGGGCCCCGCAGAGCCAGGCCACCACGATGTTGTGCGCCAACTGGGTCTGCGGCCCGGCGGCCACACCGATCGGCGTCTCCAGGACCTGGCCGTAGCGGCTCATCCGGAACGGATCACGCGCGCTGGGTGTGAAGAAGAGCTCCCGCGGAATGCCGAAAAGCGTGCCGGCGGGTTCTTCCTTCAGGATCCATTTCAGGTACTGGGGCGCCGTGAGACGCGAGAAGCGGTCGCTCATTGCGGGTCCTCAGTCGTTCAGCAGCCCGCTCTTGCGGGCCTGGTCCTCGAAAGCCGCCAGGGTGGGCTCGATGGTCGGCGCCTCGGGCAGACGCCGCCCTGCGGCGCTCACGTCCTTGAGACCACTGCCGGTCACCAGCACGCAGACCCGCTCGCCGGGCTTGATCAGGCCTTCGGCCAGCGCGGGGCGCAGCCCGGCCCAGGCGGCCGCTGCGGCCGGCTCGGCAAAAAGTCCCCGGCGCGAGAGCTCCTGCTGGGCCGCCAGGATTTCCTCGTCACTCACGATCAGCGCTCCGCCCCCACTCTGGCGCACGGCGCGCAGGGCCTTGAGTCCATCGCGCGGGCGATCCACCGAGATGCTGTCGGCCACGGTGCGGGCCTTCACGGGCACGATGTCGGTGTCCTGCCGCAGCGCGGTGCAGATCGCGGCGGATCCGGCGGCCTGCACGGCCGTGATCCGGGGCATGCTCTCGATCCAGCCCAGGGCCAGCAGGTCGGCGAAGCCCTTGTACACACCGCCGATGATGCAACCGTCACCCACGGGAACCAGCACGTGGTCGGGTGGACGCCAGTCCAGTTCCTCGGCGATCTCCAGCGCCACGGTCTTCTTGCCCTCGCTGAGCACGGGGTTGACCCCCGTGTTGCGCATGTACCAGCCCGTGCGTCGCACCACCTCGGTGGCCAGATCGAAGGCGTCGTCGTAACTGCCGTCCACCTTGAACAGGCTGGCACCGTACTGACGAATCTGCACCAGCTTGGCCTCGGGAGCCGCGGCCGGAGCGAAGATCACGGCCCGCCGACGCTGAAAGGCGCACAGGGCGGACAGGGAGGCGGCCGCGTTGCCCGTGCTGGCGGCCACGAGGGTGTCGGCGCCCAGTTCCACCGCATGACGGATCGCCACCTCGCTGGCGCGGTCCTTGAGACTGGCGCTGGGGTTGCGGCAATCGTCCTTGAGCCACAGTCGCCCCAGACCCAGTTCGGCCGCGGTGCGCGGAAAGTTGACCAGCGGCGTGCCGCCCACCTGCAGGCTGGAATTGTCGGGACCGTCCTCCACGGGCAGCAGGGGCAGGTAGCGCCAGAGGTCCCGCCGCCCATCGTGACGTAGCCCCGAGCGGCGCCAGCGCGCGGCGATGGCCGCATGGTCGAAGACCAGTTCCAGATTCTCGCCGCAGGCCTCGCAGACCAGTCTGAAGGGCTGGGTCGTGTACTCGGCGCCACAGCCCATGCAGCGGGATCCGGAGAGTCGGGTGGACAGAGGTATCACAGGGACCTCACTGATAACGGGCGGCCATGCCCGTGCGCTCGTTGAAGGCCCGGATCTTCTCGTCCCACTCCTCCACGCGCGAATACTGCTGCTCCCAGTAGTCGTCCTGAGTCCACTGGGCATTCAGCTCGGTGGCCGTCTTGCCCTGCTGCTCGACCCAGGTGAAATACTTGAGGTTGTGCATGCGCTTGCGGTCCTGCCAGGACAGTTCCAGCAGGTGGTCGACGCCCGTGTCCAGCAGGCAGTGCTCGAAGTCCACGGCGGCCTGGGTGGGCGTGTATTCGCCCCGCTCGTCATTCATTTCGGCCAGGCGCGAACGGTACATGTCGAGCGAGTCGGTGGCCACGGTGAACAGTGTGTCACGGGAATTCATCTCCCAGTAGCGCGCCATCTTGATCGCGCCCAGCACATTGGCGATGCCCGAGATGCCCAGGTTGTCCAGCTGGCTCACCACGGTGGGGTCCACGCCCTGCTCGATCAGGCGTGCCTTGCCCGCGGGTTCGTTGAAGAGGCGCAGCAGACGCATCACGTGCTCGTCGCGCAGATCCACCACCATGTCGGTGTTCTTCATGTTGTGCACCCAGGGCACATGCTTGTCGCCGATGCCTTCGATGCGGTGCGCGCCGAAGCCATTCAGCAACAGGGTCGGACATTCGAGCGCTTCGCCCGCGCCGATCTTGATCAGCGGAAAGCGCGTGCGCAGGTAATCGCCGCTGCCCAGGGTTCCCGCGGAGCCCTGGGTGAGGAACAGGCCGCTGAAGCGGTCGCCGGGCTGGCTGGTGGTCTGGAAGACTTCTTCCATCGCGGGCCCCGTGACCCAGTAGTGCCACATGGGGTTGCCGAACTCGGCGAACTGGTTCAGCACCACGATCGAGTCCCCGTGGCGGGCCTTGAGCTCGTGGACCTTGTCGTAGATCTCCTTGACGTTGCTCTCGCCACCCGGAGTACGGATCACCTCGGCGCCCACTTCCTCGAGCCACTCGAAACGCTCGCGCGACATCTCGTCGGGCAGCACCGCGATGGAGGGACAGCCCAGCAGGCGCGAATTGAAGGCCCCTCCGCGGCAGTAGTTGCCCGTGGAGGGCCAGAGCGCTTTCTGGGTGGTGGGGTCGAAGTCTCCGCTGACCAGCTTTTCCACCAGAGGGCCGAAAGTGGCGCCCACCTTGTGTGCGCCCGTGGGAAACCAGCGTCCCAGCAGTACCACGATGCGCGCCGGCACACCGGTCAGTTCGGGGGGCAGCACCATGTGATTCACGCCACCATGTCCGCCACCGCTGGGTACGGGCTCGTTCTTCCAGGAAATGCGGAAGAGATTGCGCGGGTTGATGTCCCACAGGCCGATCTGCTTCAGCTCCTCGTGCACACCCGCGGGCATCAGCTCGGGGTGGGCCATCTGGCGATAGGTGGGAATCAGGATGTTCTGTTCGCGGCAGCGGGCCACGGTGGCCGCCAGGACTTTGTCACGGTTCATCGTCATCGTCCGTTCATGGTGAGGGCCATCACGGCCTTGGAAGTGTGCAGGCGGTTCTCGGCTTCGTCGTAGACCACCGAGTGCGGGCCGTCGATCACCGAATCCTCGACCTCGTTGTTGCGGTCGGCGGGCAGGGCGTGCATGTAGAGCGACTCGGGCGCGGTCAGCGCCATGCGTGCCTCGGTGCACTTCCAGCCACGATTGGCTTCCAGTTTCGCATCCACCACCGTGGTGCTGGTGTCGGCCACCCAGCTGCCCCAATTCTTGGGAATCACCACATCCGCGTCACGGTAGGCCTCGTCCTGGTCGTGGATCACGCGAAAGCTGCCGCCATTGGCCCGCGCATTGGCTTCGGCCTCGGCCAGGACCCAGTCGGGCAGCGGGTAGCCTTCGGGGTGGGCCAGGGTCACGTCCATGCCGAAGCGCGGGAAGAGCAGCGCCTGCGAGAGCGGCACCGAGATCGGCTTCTTGTGACTGGTGGCGAAGGCCCAGATGATGCTCACCTTGCGTCGCTTGAGATCGCGCAGTTTCTCCTGCATGGTCATCAGATCCGCGATGGCCTGCAGCGGGTGATACAGATCGCACTGCATGTTGATCACGGGCACCCGGCTCCATTTCGCCAGCTCATTGAGATAGGCATTGCCCTGCTGCCAGAAGCAGTTGCGGCAGGCGATGGCGTGCCCGTAGCGCGAAAGGATCACGGCCGTGTCCTTGGGGACCTCGCCGTGAGCCACCTGCATGGTGCTGGTGTCCAGAAAGTGACCGTGGCCACCCAGCTGGGTGATGCCGGCTTCCATCGAGTTGCGCGTGCGCGTGCTCTGCTCGAAGAACATCATGAACAGGGTCTGGTTGTGCAGGGTGTCGGTCAGTTCGCCCATGGCGAAACGGCGCTTGAGAGTGGTGGAGACGTCGAGAAGGGTTTCAATCTCCTCGCGGGACCAGTCGCGCAGCGTGATGAAGTGCTTGCCGCGGAAGGTGCTCTGCATGGTGTCCTCGAATTGGATGGCTGCACGAACGGGGGTCGCCGGGGGCTCAGGCCCGGGGCGCACGACGGGAGTAACTGCCCGGCAGGGCGGCGTAGAGGGCGGCCGCCTTGACCAGGTGATCCTTCCAGGTGATTTCATTGGGGGCGTGGGCCTGCTCCTCGGCGCCGGGGCCGAAGCCGATGCAGGGAATGCCGAAACGGCCCATGATGGCCACGCCATTGGTGGAGAAGGTCCACTTGTCCACCGTGGGCTCGCTGCCGAAGAGGCCGCGATATCCTTCGACCAGCGCCTGTGTCACAGGATGGTCTTCGTCGATCAGCCAGGTGGGAAAGTAGGCCTCGGTCGGATAGACCAGACCGGTCCAGGAGGCGCGCGCGTAGTCGTACATCTCGACAATGGCCCCGGCGGCCTGCACGGCGGGCAGGGCCTGGATCTCGGCGATGGCCGACTCGGCAGTTTCGCCCACGGTCAGGCGGCGGTCCACGGAAATCCAGCAGCCGTCGGCCACCGCACAGCGAGAGGGCGAGGTGAAGAAGATCTCGGACACCGTGAGCGTGCCCTTGCCCAGAAAGTCGTGATCGGCCAGGCGCGTGTTCAGTTCTTCCAGTTCGCCCAGGATGTGACCCATGGCGTAGATCGCGTTCTTGCCGCGCTCCGGCGCGCTGCCATGGGCGCTGACCCCGCGGGTTGTCACGCGGATTTCCATCCGCCCGCGCTGGCCGCGGTAGATCCGGCAGGAAGTGGGTTCGGTGGAGACCACGAATTCCGGCCTGAGGCCGTGTTCCTTGATCAGATACTGCCAGCAGAGACCGTCGCAGTCTTCTTCCTGCACGGTGGCGGTCATCAGCACGGTGCAGTCGGCGGCCAGATCCAGCTCCTTGATCAGTTTGCCCGCATAGACCATCGCGGCCATGCCGCCTTCCTGGTCACTGGCTCCGCGGCCACCGATGACCTGTTCGTCTTCCATGCCCTGATGAGGGTCAAAGGTCCAGTTGGCACGGTTGCCCACACCCACCGTGTCGATGTGCGCGTCAAAGGCGATCACGCGCGGACCGTTGCCGATGCGTCCGATCAGGTTGCCCATGCCGTCGATCTCGGTGGAATCGAAACCCACCTTCTCCATTTCCCGCTGGATCAGCTTGATCACGGGCTCCTCGAATGTGCTTTCGCTGGGCAGGGCGATCATCGCGCGCAGAAAGGCGCTCATTTCCGCCTTGCTGGCTTCGGCGGCGGACAGGATCTGGGCGGGGGTCTTCATGGAGTGTCCTGGGTTCGTGTTGAATGTGTGATCCATCTCAAGTCGATTGCGCGGTCCCGCCGCGTTCAGGTCAGCGCGGCCATGCGCTGCCAGAGGTCGGCGGCCCGGGTGCGCGCGTCCTTCAGAATGGCCGTTTCATCCAGCTCGGTGACGTGTCCATCGCGAATCCGGAAGCGGCCATCGCAATACACATCGCTGGGTTTTTCCAGCCCGAAGAGCAGGTGCGCGGACAGGTTCTGCGGAAGGACGGGCGTGCGCTCACGGTAGTCGTGAAACACGAGGTCCGCGGGTTGTCCCGGCTCGATGCGGCCGATTTCACGACCGAAGATCCGGGAGGCGATCAGTGGATTGTTCTGGAACAGCAGGCGCAGATAGTCCACCGAGGGAGTGCCAGGTGTGCGCACGGCCGAGGCGATCAGCGTGCCTTCCTTGGCTTCGGCCAGCATGTTGGCCTGCATGCCATCGGTGCCCAGACCGGTCAGGCAGGTGTTGAAGGCCAGATTGCCCAGCGAGCCCACGCGATTGTTGGCGTTGGAGCCGGGATTGTGCACCAGGCAGCACTTGCGCTGCTCGAGCAATTGCAGCTCATCGCGACGCAGGTGCAGACCGTGGATCACAAGAGCATGTTCGTCCAGCAGGCCGAAGGCATCCAGGCGCGCCACCACACCCGGCTGCTTGCGCTTGTAGGCATCCGTCTGATCGGCCAGATCTTCCGCAAGATGAATGTGTATCCCGGGTGTGTTGGCCTTGCGACGCAGGCGTGCCGCATCGGCCAGAGTGCTGTCGTCAAGCGTGAAGGAGGCGTGCAGTCCCAGCAGGCTGGCATGCCGCGCGTGTCCGCGCTTTGCCGTATCCAGATTCTCCTTGAGTGACTCGGTCGCGACCTTGGTGCCATTGCGGTCGCTCAGTTCGAAGGCGGTCGCCACCCGGGGCCCCACCTCGTCGGCGATCTGCTGGAGCCGTGTGAGCGAGCCCGTGATCCAGGATGGACTGGAATGATGATCGATGACCGTGGTCACGCCCCAACGCAGACATTCCAGCAGGCCCGCCCGGAAGGATGCGCTCACGGAAGGTTCGTCGAGGGCACGATCCAGTTTCCACCAGACCCGTTCAAGGATTTCGGTGAAGTTTCTGGGCGTGTTCGCGGGAGCAGGCATTCCCAGTGCCAGGGTGGAGTACAGATGGGTATGGGCGTTGATCAGACCGGGCAGTACGGTGCGGCCCTGCATGTCCAGGGAGCTGTCGGCGGCGGGAGGTCTGTCGCTGTTCGTTCCCAGAGCCGCGACCAGACCGTCATCCACAAGGATCCAGCCTTCGGGGATCAGCTCCTGTTCGGAGCCGGGGCGAATGATGCGCAATCCGCTGAGCAGCAACGAGGCCATGGGCGCTCCTTGTGGTCCGCGCCGGGCGTGAAGTGAGTTCAGGCGGGTGCGGGCCATTGTGTTCCGGGGGGAGGCGGGTGGCCCCGGGGGATTCGGGGGGCCGTGTCATACCACGTCCGTTGGCAGGAGGTTCACGCAGGGAACCTGACTGGTGACCATGGCGGGGCCCGCTAGCCGCGCCGGGCACGGAAGGTATGGAACAGCCTCCCCGCATTCAAGCTGCGGGATTGTTGCTCAGCTTGTCTGCTCGCGTGCTGATTCCTCTCGCGTGACGTGGGCCAGGGCTTCTTCCAGGCTGCCCCAGCAGCGCTGTTCGAGCAACTCGTCGAAGTGGCCTGAACTGGCCAGGGCGTTGGTGCAGGCCGTATTCAGTTCCGCCAGCAGAAGGGTGACTCCCGCATTGCGCGCGTCGCGCATCAGGCGCCTCAGAACGGCCACCCCGCTGCCGTCCAGCAACAGCACGTTGTTCATGCGCAGCACCAGCCAGCGTGTGCCACGGTGCATGCTGCGGATTTCGCTCTCGAAACGCCCTGCCGCACCAAAGAAGAATGCACCGTGCACCTCGAAGACCTGGGTGCTGGGTGGAATGCTCAGCTGGCTGAGGGCGTCGGGACGATCGTAATAGGTGGCGTGGCCACCGTCGGCCTTCATCGCCAGCAGAGGACGGACCTCACTGGCTTCGGCCATCCGGCTCATGAAGAGGAACGAGGCCAGCACCATCGAGACCTGCAGTGCGACACCCACGCCCATCACCACGGTCAGGCCGAAGGTCAGCAGCAGGACCGCCCGATCGTGGGCTTCGGAGTTGAGCAGTTGCCGGAAGTCATGGACATCGCTCAGGTTCCAGGCCAACTGGATCAGCAGTCCGGCCAGGGCGGGCACGGGAATTCTGCCGGCAAGGGGAATCAGCAGCAGGCCCGCGGGCACCAGAATCAGCACCTGGAGGATTCCGGCCAACGGACTGCGGGCGCCCAGTCGCACATTCAATCCCGTGCGCCGGATCAGGCCGGCGACAGGCAGGGCCGCCAGCATGCCGGAAGCCAGATTCGCCAGACCGTGTGCCACCAGCTCGGTGCTGTCGTGGCTGCGCCCGCCAATCCTTCCGTCGGCCACCACGGCCGAGAGCAGGGCTTCCAGGCCGGCCAGCAGGGCAATTCCCAGAGCCGGCAGGAAGAGCGCACCCAGGATTGCCGGATCGCGAATCAGGCTGGGCGCTTCGAAGCGGATCGACGGGGGACCGGAAAACAACCCGGCCAGCGTGAGTTCAGGTGTGGGCAGCAGGGTGTTGAGAAAGGCCAGCACACAGACCGCCAGCAGGCCACCGGGCAGCCAGGGCCAGCGCCGGGGGATGGTCTGGTAGCTGATGGCCGTGATTGCCGCCATCAGAATCGCGAACAGGGAAGGTGTATCCCAGTTGTGCACCAGGGACTGGAAGGAGTGGAGCAGCGTGCCCGCCGTGGGTTCGGCATCCAGTCCCAGAGCCGGAGAAATCTGTGAGGCCAGCAGACACAGGGCCAGACCCGAGGACAGGCCGACGATCACGGGGTGAGGCACATACTGCAGCCAGCGCCCGAGATCCGTGGCGCCCAGCACCAGCAGCATCACGCCGGCCAGCACGGTGGCTGTCGCCAGACCGGACACGCCCCACTGCTGCACGACGGGACCGGCGATCACGATGAAGGCCGCCACCGGACCGCCGATCTGGACGCGGCTGCCGCCAAAGAGCGAAATCAGCAGGCCACCCAGAATGGCTGCCAGCATTCCGTAGGCGGGGGGCAGGCCGCAGGCCATCGATACGCCCAGGGCCAATGGAATGGCCACCAGACCCTGGATCAGTCCGGCCTTCAGGTCCAGCAGGAAGGCCTGTCGCCCATAGGCCCTGAAGGAGGAGAACACCTTGGGCTGAAAGCGCTGAGGACGCTCCGGCCCCCCGGACGCTGGCCTGGACGTTGCGGTACTGGCAACCATGTGGTTGGCTCCCGGAGATGACCTGATGGGATTGTTATGCTGCGACGGGCGAATATACCTCTCGCACGAAGGAAAACGGATCGGGGTGCTGGCACTCCTTGCCGACGCGCGAACACTTACCATAAAGGAGGTCGTCATGGTGCTTGCCGCCATCCGGGGGGAACTGACCCGCTATCGGCAGCTGGGAGAAGCCGCCATCTCGCGCACCAGCGATCAGGGGCTTCATGCGACGCTCGGTACGGAGCTGAACTCGATCGCGGTGCTGGTGCGGCACATCGGAGGCAACCTGCGGTCACGCTTCACGGATTTCCTGGTCAGCGATGGGGAGAAGGAGTGGCGGGACCGTGAGGGCGAATTCGACGCCTCCGCACGATCGCGCGCCGAACTGCTTGAGGACTGGACCCGTGGATGGGACTGCCTCGAGAAGGCGCTTGGCGAACTGGATGAGCACTCTCTGGGGCGAACGGTACGAATCCGTGGAGTGGAGCTGTCGGTGATCGACGCACTGGAACGGTCCCTGGCCCATCTTGCCTACCATGTGGGGCAGATCGTTCTGCTGGCGCGCTGGCAGGCAGGCACCGACTGGCAGTCCCTGAGCATCCCCCGGGGAGGTACCGCAGCTTACAACATGAATCCGGACAAGGAACGCCAAACAATGCATGGCCAGAGCAAAACGAGTGGTCGGCAAAGCTGATGAATCGTTCGCTGACGCCGGTGTCTCCTCTGCAAGAAGTTGTTCAAGAGTGGTCACTCGCTGCCGGATGTCGTCCTCATTTTTGACGCCGCCTGCATGTCAACGGAAGTTCCTGAGATGCTGGCGTGGGCAAGAATTCAGGGATTTTTCCACCAAGTCAAACAATATCAAAGCTATAGATGGCATTGTGATCGCGATCACAAGCCTTCTGGCACATGAGTTGCTATTCTCTCGACTGCTGCAGGACGGGTTCCTTGCTGCGGCAACGGGTGCAAACCCGACGAGTTCGGTCCTTCTGATCAACCTGCATAGAAAAAAACTGGAGACACACATGAAGAAGCTGATTCTTTCTGCTGCTTGCCTGGGCCTGGCCGCCACCGCGATGGCCGAGTACCAGATCGACTTCGATCCCACCATGATGCCCGCCGGCCATGGCTATCCCAGCTGCGTTGCCAACATTGGCTTCGTCGCCCCCGGCACCGCCTATGATGCCGTGATGTCCGGACCCTCCGGTTTCCCCGAGATGTATCATGCCGTGTGGACCAACGACGGTCAGGTGTTCAGCCCGACCCCCATCAACTCCATCGACATGTCCTTTGATTGCAACGGCCAGATGGTGACCTACAGCGTGCCCTTCCAGCCGTTCAGCACCTTCTACCTGCCCGGCCCCGCCAATCCCCCCGCCGGCCCGACCGACTTCGGCGTTGACATGAGCGGTGATTGCAACGGTGGTGGCACCATCGGTACCGAAGACCTGCCCGTCGCCTTCGACCTGGGCAATGCCTTCCCGAACCCCTTCAACCCCAGCACCACGATCAGCTTCGCCCTGCCGACCGCTGAGCTCGTGAAGCTGAACATCTTCAACATCACCGGTCAGAAGGTTGCCACCCTGGCCAACGAGATGATGGTTCGCGGCACCCACGAAGTGACCTTCGATGCCTCCGCCCTGAGCAGCGGCGTGTACATGTACACCATCGAAGCCGGCAACTTCACCGCCACCAAGAAGATGGTCCTGGTGAAGTAATTCACCCGATCCTGCATTCTTCGAGCGGCCCGTCTTCGGACGGGCCGCTTTCGTTTTTCCAGGTGTGAACCGAAGCTCACACCCCGCCTGTGACTCGCGGGTTACTCATGGTGTGGCGATCGGGCGATTTTGCACGCAAAGCCAAAGGCATCCGTCCTGTTCCTGGGGGGATGCAAGCTCCCAGCGGAATGACTTTTTGATGCAAGCCATTGATATTGAACCAATTGGAAGATGTCGTGGGTTGGAGGGGCGAGTTGCACGCAAGATCGGTGCGGTCTGGCACATGGATTGCAATGTCTTCATCAGTCGCACGCTGACGCGACATCGACAGAACATTCACAACTGCAGTATTACCCGAGTCGATCCAAACACTGAGTCGACACACAAGGAGGAAGTGATGAAGAAAGCTCTTGTTCTGACCCTGACCGGCATCCTGGCCGTCGCCGCGTTCGCCACCGAGTCCGATCCGTCCAACACCGTCGGTTTCATCAACCAGACCGTCGGTACCGGTTTCAGCACCTTCGCCGCCTGCCCCGTGGGCACCGCCGCTGGCGTGGCCGCTGGCGACTACATCGGTGGACAGGGAACCGCCGGCGACGTGATCTACGAGCGTTCCGGTGCCGCCTGGGTGGCCTACGCCTGGTCCGCCGCCTGGACCGGCCTGACCTTCACCTACAACAACGCCTACCTGTATCGCAACAACAGCGGCAGCGCCCAGAGCCTGGTCATTGCCGGTGACGTGATCGCCGAAGGCACCAACCTGACCATGCGCAACTTCACGACCGGTTTCAATGGTTTCGGCAACCCCCTGCCCATGAACGTGGACCTGGACTCCGACGACCTGACCCTGGCCGCTGACGGCTTCAGCGCCGGCGACATCATCTACGCCCACAACGGAACCGCCTGGGTGGCCTTCACCTACAACGGAACCACCTACGGTCTGGACCTGCTGGCCGGTGAGTCCTATCTGGTCAAGATCAACAGCGCCGCCTTCACCTGGGATTACACCGTTGGTGCCGCCCCCGCCGCCGTGCAGGCTCCCGCCACCCGCAAGGTGTCCAAGACCCAGACGATCAGCGCCCTGAACTAAGGTCAGCGTACCTGTCAACAGCCAAACAACGGAGACTACAATGAAGAAAATGATCCTTTCCGCCGCTGTTCTGGGCCTGGCCGCCACCGCGATGGCCGAGTACCAGATCGACTTCGATCCCACCATGCTGCCCGTCGGCCATGGCTATCCCAGCTGCGTTGCCAACATTGGCTTCGTCGCCCCCGGCACCGCCTATGATGCCGTGATGTCCGGACCCTCCGGTTTCCCCGAGATGTATCATGCCGTGTGGACCAACGACGGTCAGGTGTTCAGCCCGACCCCCATCAACTCCATCGACATGTCCTTTGATTGCAACGGCCAGATGGTGACCTACAGTGTGCCCTTCCAGCCGTTCAGCACCTTCTACCTGCCCGGCCCCGCCAATCCCCCGGCCGGCCCGACCGACTTCGGCGTTGACATGAGCGGCAGCTGCGAAGGTATCGTCACCGATACCGAAGACCTGCCCGTCGCTTTCGACCTGGGCAATGCCTTCCCGAACCCCTTCAACCCCAGCACCACGATCAGCTTCGCCCTGCCGACCGCTGAGCTCGTGAAGCTGAACATCTTCAACATCACCGGTCAGAAGGTTGCCACCCTGGCCAACGAGATGATGGTTCGCGGCACCCACGAAGTGACCTTCGATGCCTCCGCCCTGAGCAGCGGCGTGTACATGTACACCATCGAAGCCGGCGACTTCACCGCCACCAAGAAGATGGTCCTGGTGAAGTAATTCACCCGAACCCGTATTCTGCGAGCGGCCCGTCTTCGGACGGGCCGCTTTTGTTTTTGCCTGCGGCGATCCGACAAGCGATGTTGTACTTCGTTCAAACGGTTCATGCGCCACTCCTGCGAGCGAGACGATCATTCCCCTTGTGTTGCGTTCTGACCGGAAGTCCCCTTCTTGTCCATGCATCGGTCCTGGAGGTTCACCATGATGACACGCTTCCTTTCCGCCGCCGTTCTGGGCCTGGCCGCCACCGCGATGGCCGAGTACCAGATCGATTTCGATCCCACCATGCTGCCCGCCGGCCATGGTGAGCCCTCCTGCGTGGCCCACATCGGCTTCGTGGCCCCCGGCACCGCCTACAACGCCGTGATGTCCGGCCCCTCCGGCTTCCCCGAGATGTACCATGCCGTGTGGACCAACGACGGCCAGATCTTCAGCCCGACCCCGATCAACTCCATTGACTTGTTCTTCTATTGCAGTGGCCAGAGGACCTTCAGCGTGGCCTTCGCCCCGTTCAGCACCTTCTACCTGCCTGGGCCTGCCAACCCGCCTGCCGGTCCGACCAACTTCGGCGTCGATGTCGGTAATTGCGATATGGGAATCATCAGCGTTGATGACCTGCCCGTGGTCTTCGAGCTTGCGGAGCCTTTCCCCAATCCATTCAATCCCAGCAGCACGATCAGCTTCGCCCTGCCGACGGCTGAGCTCGTGAAGCTGAACATCTTCAACATCACCGGTCAGAAGGTTGCCACCCTGGCCAACGAGATGATGGTTCGCGGCACCCACGAAGTGACCTTCGATGCCTTCGCCCTTAGCAGCGGGGTGTACATGGTCACCATCGAAGCCGGCAACTTCACGGCCACCAGGAAGATGGTCCTGATGAAGTGATTCACCCGGACCAGTGTTCTGCGAGCGGTCCGTCTTTGGACGAGCCGCTTTTCATTTGCTTTCACGCAGGCAGGCAGCGATGTTCGCAGCGGAATCGGAGGTCAGCGGATGCGACGACATGCTGGACGGTCGAAAGCTGGCCCGAGGCGGACATCGGAGACGCGTCACCGGAACCAATGGGCAGGGAGGGCATCATGACACGCTTGCTGCTTTGGATTGTCTTTCTGGGTCTCGCCGCACGTGCCGAGGCGGAGTTCCAGATTGACATCGACCCCGGCCAGCTGCCGCAGGGCATGGAGATCGTGGCCATCAACGCCTGTTTCAACAGCCCCAATGGCATCCCGCTGGGGTGCTACGACGCCGTGGTATCCGGCCCTTCCGGAACACCAGCGATGTACCACGTCGTCTGGGCAATCGACTCGGTGCTGAACCAGGCCTGGGTTTCAAGCATCACACTCGACTATCTGTGTGGTGATGTCATCCGCACATCCAGTCTTGCTCCCGGCCAGTACGAAATGTGGTACTTCCCGGGCCCGGCCAATCCGCCGGTCGCGCCAACCGGTTTCCCCGGAATTGATCCCAACATGCAGTGCCGTTCCTCCCAGGCTGAAGATCTTCCCGTGGACTTCGCGCTGAACCCCGCCTTTCCCAATCCCTTCAATCCCAGCACGACCATTCGCTTCACTCTGCCGACCGCCGAGTTCGTCAGGTTGACCGTCTTTGATCTGGCCGGGCGACAGATGGCCACCCTGGCCAACGAGATGCTGGCGCGCGGCACTCACGACATGATCTTCGATGCGTCTGCGCTGGGCAGCGGCGTGTACATGGTCACTATCGAAGCCGGCAACTCCACCGCCACACGAAAAGTGCTTCTGCTGAAGTGATGCGTTCTGTTGGTCGTCATTGAATGGACCAGACAAAGGGAGAACAGATGAGAACAGCAATCACACTCGGGATTGCATGCGCCCTGTCGGTGCCAGCAATTGCCGAATACCAGATAGACCTCGATCCTTCCAGTCTCCCTCATGGATTCAATTACTCAGGCGTCAGCGGTTGTCTGTCAGGAATGGATGGCAATCCGCTGGGTTGTTTTGATGCCGTGATCTCGGGATCGAGCGGCTTTCCCGTCATGGATCATGCCGTCTGGACAATTGATGCCCAAGTACAGCTGGCATGGTTCAGCAGTATGATCCTGAGCATCGAGTGCAATGGATACCCACTGGTGTACACATTGGACTATGCCCCGTCCGAAGTCGTGTACCATGCAGGACCTGCCGATCCACCGATGAGTGGTCCGACGGATTTTGGTGTGGACAGCACCATCGACTGTCTGACATACACGGCTGATGCCATCGACCAACCCGGGCAATTCACATTGGGCCATGCTTTCCCGAATCCCTTCAACCCCAGCACCACCATCCCCTTCGCGCTGCCTGCTGCCGAGAAGGTGACGCTGACTGTCTTCAACATCCACGGTCAGAAGGTCGCCAGCCTGGCCGAGGGCTTGATGGTTCGCGGCACCCACGAAGTGACCTTCGATGCCTCCGCCCTGAGCAGCGGCGTGTACATGGTCACCATTGAAGCCGGCGACTTCACCGCCACCAGGAAGATGGTCTTGCTCAAATAGCTCTGCTGCTTCGGACATTGGCCGCTCGCCAAGGCAAATGCCCTGTTGCCGGAGGCGAGAAACTCCTTGCCCTTCCGCTGCGGACTCCGCAAGTTGCGTCCAGCAATTCAAGCATCTCCCACGCCAACCACTGACCAGCCAACGAGTCGCTTCCGTTCAACGGGAGGCATCCGTGTCTGGCGGAAAAGCGGCCCGAATGCACCCGTCCTTCCGAAAGGCATTCCGATGAAAACGGCTCTTCTTGGCATCCTGTTGGGCGCTCTGCCGCTGCTGGGGCGTGCCGAGTACCAGATTGATTTCGAACCATCCAGCCTTCCACGTCATGGCTTGCCGTTCATTTACGCCTGCTTCATCGCAGTCGATGGGACACCTTTGGGCTGTTTTGATGCTGTCTTGTCCCTCACTGATGGGTCTACCGAGATGTATCACGCGGTATGGACCAACGATTCCCAGATCCAGGAAGCCTGGTTCAGCAGCATGACCTTGATGCTCCAGTGCAACGGCCATGTGCTGGAATCGACTCTTGAGTTCGCTCCATTCGAAGTCATGTACTACGCCGGCCCTGCGAACCCGCCGGCCGCACCCACCGTCTTCCCGATCGATCCGGCCATCGACTGCCGGACGTACACGGCCGATGCGGAAGACCTGCCGGGGGCCTTCAGCCTTGGCACGGCTTTCCCCAATCCCTTCAACCCCAGCACGACCATCCGCTTTTCCCTGTCGACGACTGACCGTGTCACTCTGACGGTCTTCAATCTTGCAGGCGAAAGGGTTGCCACTCTGGCAAACGAGATCCTGGCGCGTGGCGCACATGACGTGCCTTTCGATGCCTCGGCCCTGAGCAGCGGCGTCTACATTTATACGATCGAAGCTGGTGGCGTCACTGCCACGAGCAAGATGATTCTGGCGAAGTGAGTGGTCCCGATCCGGCGGGCAGAAAGCCGGTCCATGGCGCATCCACAAGGCGCCCACAAAAGGAATGATCATGAAGCGCAGCATCGCACTTGCCGCATTGTGTGCCTTGCCAGTACTGGGAATGGCCGAGTACCAGATTGACATTGATCCGACTCAATTGCCGGCCGGTGCCACAATCCAGAGCATCTCCGGATGTTTTGATGATGTTTCGGGTCCAGAACTTGGCTGTTATGATGCAGTCTGGTATGGGCCAGATGGATTTCCCGTGATGTACCACGGCATCTGGGCCAACGATGCGGAGTTTCCGGTGCTGGCAATGTTCAGCAGCATGACCCTGCTACTGGACTGCAATGGTTTTCCGCTGGAGTACACTCTGAACATTCCTCCCCTTGTGGAATTCTACTTCCCCGGACCACCATGGCCACCCATTGCACCCACCAATTTCGGTGTTGACGGCAGCATCGACTGCAGCATGCACGCAGCGGATGCAACGGATCAGCCGGGCCAATTCATGCTGGCGGAGGCACATCCCAATCCCTTCAACCCCAGCACGACCATCCAGTTCACTCTGGCTGAAACCGGACCGGTGGATCTGGGCGTGTTCGACATCACCGGAAGACGGGTGACCACATTGGAAACAGGCATGCGGTCGAGTGGAGAACATGAGGTCGTGTTCGATGGCTCGGCGCTGGCCAGCGGGCTGTATCTGGTCAAGCTGGAAACGGGTCGGGAGGTGGCCGTGAAGAAAGTCGTGCTGGCGAAGTAGTCCGCTCTGAAGGAGATCATCATGATGATCGCGTCCATCGGTGTTGTGTTGCTTGCGATGGTATCGAGCAGCCAGGCCGAATACCAGATCGATTTCTCTCCCGACAGTCTTCCGTCGGCTCATGGCTACCCGTTGGTTGAGGCCTGCTTCATCGCAGTCGATGGAACACCTTTGGGCTGTTTTGATGCTGTCATGTCCATCTCTGGTGGGTTTCCCGTGATGTATCACGCGGTCTGGACGAACGACTCCCAGATCCAGGAAGCCTGGTTAAGCAGCATGACTCTGTCTTTCGACTGCAACGGGTACCAGATTGACTCCACGATCGAGTTCGCTCCTTTCGAAGCCATGTACTACGCCGGACCCGCAAACCCGCCAGCCGCGCCCACGGTGTTCCCGATTGATCCCAGCATTGATTGCTCGACCTACACAGCCGCTGTGGAAGACCAGCCGGGAGCTTTTCATCTGGGCTCCGCCTACCCGAACCCCTTCAACCCCAGCACGACCATCCGGTTCACTCTGGCTGAAACCGCATCGGTGGATCTGGGCGTGTTCGACATCACCGGAAGGCGAGTGGCCACACTGGAAGCAGGCATGCGCTCGAGTGGAGAGCACGAGGCCGTGTTCGATGGCTCGACGCTGGCCAGTGGGCTGTACCTGGTCAAGCTGGAATCGGGTCGGGAGGTGGCCGTGAAGAAAGTCGTGCTGGCGAAGTAGGCAGGTGCCACAATGAAAGGCTCAAGACTCAGGCTCGTGACCTGTGCCATGCTGGCAGTGTGCGCGAAGGCGGAAATCCAGATCGATGTCTCGGCGGATAATTTGGGTGGCTACTGGGACTGGAGTACCATTTCATCAACGGCGTGCTTCAGCCTTCCCACAGGTGAATCCTATGGCTGTCTTCCACCGGCCTATGTTTCGGAGGGGGGGTGGCCACACAGCACTCTCCATTTCATCTGGAGTGAAGATCAGGGAATTCCCGCCGGTTACATCGACAGCATCAGTTTCTCATTCACCTGTGAGGGGCTGGAGCATGCGTATACGCTTGGATTCGAACCATTCGAGCTGCCCTTCATTCACGGCCCGGCCAATCCTCCGGCAGCCCCGATGGATTTTGGGTTTGACACTCCTGAAAGCTTCGTGGTGGACGATCTGAGGCTGAGTCTGTCGGGTCCGGATCTTGTGCTGGACTGGGATCCCGTCTGCGGGGCTGACAGCTATCTGCTGTATGCACTGGATTCGCCGTGGCAAAGCCTGCAGGATGCGGAAGTGCCGCTGTCGGTGGATGCGGGTCCCGTCAGACTCCGTTTCGCCGGGGATGCCCGGACATTCTATCGGGTCGTGGCTGTGTATCATCCATGGGGAAGCCGTGCACGCGACTGAGCCGATCCGTTCCGCTGGATCCTGGACTGAACACAAGGAGATGCCATCGCGAGGCTCATGCGGATCTGGCTGACAATCTGCCTGGTCGGCGGCATGCTGGCCTTCCCGCTGCGCGGGTACGCGGAGTTCTTTGTCGAGGTGGATCCATTCACCATCCCCGCCGGCGCCACAGGCCTTGCGCTGTCCGCCCTGATCGGATTCGAGCCCGTTCTGATTCACGCATCGCTCAGTGGACCTGCGGGACAACCCCCGATGCATCTGGCGGCCTGGAGCTGTGATGCCCCTGCCCCGCAGCCCATTCACAGCCTGATCCTGGAGTACGACTGTGGAGGGGATCACCGGCAGTACCAGCAGGATTTCCCCTTTGGATCACTGTGGTGCACGGGGGCGAATACGATGCCCATCGTGGTGGACTTTGGAATTGACCCGGACGAGAACTGCTTCTTCAATGAATACCGTGTGCGCGAGCTGCGGATCAGCCTGCAGGGCAATGCGGTAAATCTGGACTGGGAAGGCATCTGGGGCTCGCTGTTCTTCCGGGTCTACCGTCTGGACAGCCCCGGGCAGCCTCTGGCCGAGGCGACTCTGGTGGGTACCGTGGACTTCCAGCACTGGAGCGAGCCACTGCGGCCCGGTGACACGCTGGGGTTCTATGTGGTCACCACGGAGTTCGAGTGGTGACAAGGTGTTGAGTGCAGACTTCGGGGGCACCATGAAGAAGAGTACACAGCTTGTCCTGACCCTGCTGCTGACGGTCAGTGCGCGGGCCGACTATCAACTGGATCTGGATCCCTGGATGATCCCCTTTTGCTGGCAGTGCCAACCGGAAGTCAGCGCGGACATCGGCTGGATTCCCGGGGAACACGAGTACATCGCCACGCTCAGCGGACCTTCGGGCGAGCCGGCGATGTACCACGCGGTCTGGCAATTGGACGATCAGATCCTGGATCCCTGTCCGATCAACAGCCTCACCCTGCGGGGCACCTGTGACTACACGGGCGACTATGAGGAAACGGTGCAGACCTGGTGGCAGGCGTACTACATCCCCGGTCCCGCATTTCCGTCCAGCGCACCTCCGGATCCCTGGGGCGATCTGCGTTCCGCCTGCGAAGCCCAACGCTGCCGCGTGCATGATCTGCGTCTGGTGGTGGACGGCCCTGTGCTGCGCCTGGACTGGTCGTATACCTGGGGCTGGGGCTGCGGGGGGTTTCTGGTCTACCGTCTGGATACGCCCTGGCAACCCATCGAAGACGCCGAGCTGATTGCCGAACTGGAGGACCCGGGGCTGGTTCTGCCCCTGACACCCACGGCAAGCAGCGCATTCTACCGGGTGGTCTCGATCCAGGAATGACACTCGGAACTCCCGGGGCGGAAGGCCCGCCGGCCCGAGCTGCCTGAACTCCGGAACCACCGCCGTCCCGAAGCTGTTCAAGCGTGCTGGAAGAGGCGGGGTGTTCTGCCGATTGTGCGGTGCGATGTGCCCCTCGGGGAAATGACTTTCGTGGGCTCTGTCCTTGCCACTCCCCCCTGCACAAAGCAAACTGTGGCATTCGTCTGCCAGCCCCCGGCGGCGCGGACCACAGCCATGAAAGGATGATGAATGTTCAGATTTCTCCTGGGAATTCTGCTTGCGACCAGTACTCATGCCGAGTTCCAGATCGATGTGGATCCCCTGACCCTCCCAGCGGGGGCGACGGTCACCGATGTGATCGCCAACATTGGCAGCGATGCGGTCAATGCGGATTATTCTTCCGTGATTTCCGGCCCGTCCGGCCAACCACTGATGTGGCATGCGGTCTGGCAGGTCGACGACCAGGTCACGTCGCCTTCGCCCTTCCGAAGCTGGACACTGGTGTTGGACTGCGGAGGTACCGTGATGACAGCCGACTCGGTATTCACGCCAATGACCTCCTTCTACATTCCGGGCCCCAACAACCCGCCAGTCGGCCCCACCCAGTTCTCGGGGTTGGATCCCAATGATTTCTGTGTCGACGTGGAAGTCCGTGCAACGTTCCCGGAAGGCTTCGGCCTGATGTCCGTTTCCCCCAATCCCTTCAACCCCACCACCAGGATTCAGTACAACCTGCCGACAGCTGGCGAGATGTTGCTGACCCTGCACGATCTGCGTGGCAGCCGAATCAGGGAGTTGGTGCGCGGACACATGGATGCCGGCGACGGAGAAATCCAGCTGGACGGCAGCGATCTGGCCAGCGGGCTGTACCTGCTGGAGCTGGTGCAGGGCGACAGGCGTTCCGTTCGCACGGTGACGCTGATCAAGTGATCCTGGCGGGCGAGCTTCGCCAGAGCAGGCGAAGAGTTGCCTGATCTGGCGAAAAGCTTCAGCGTGACGGGGTGCGGGCTTTGGGGGCCGGGCAGACACAGCGGGCGGGCGCAGGTGCGGCCTTCGTCCATTCCGGGACGCAAACTGTTGTAAAACCTTGACGGAATCGCGTTTTCCAGACGAATCTCTCCCGTTGGCCCATTCCGGATTCGCTGCCGGACCGGGTTTCAGCTTTCCCAACAGATCCCACGTGCGCTGGCACAGGAATTGCCAGTCCCGAGAGCCTCCTGCGTGCGGCTTGGTTCTTCCGGACAGAGTGCGGTTCATCCCGGAGCCCATTGGGAGCTCCAGTGGTCCGTTGGCACGAAAGGCCGCGGATTGGAATGGCTTGGCAGCCTAAGAGCCCTTTGTTAAGTTTGCGCGCTTATCAATTGTAAAAGGAAGTCATCATCCATGGCTGAATTTTCTTCTGCCCTCCGATATGGGCGGCTGATCTTTGCGGGAGTGCTCCTGCTTGGAACTCTCGCTACCGCCGAGGAGGCGGCAAACACCAGCGCAACCGCTCCCCAGGAAAAGTCCTTCATGCCCGACATGATGGATGGATTCGCGCACTTCCAGCACTACCAGTTGACGGATCCGGTCACTCATGAGCCACTGATGTCCCGCTACATCGAGATGATCGTGGTCAACGGCGAGATCGATCCTCCCTACACGGACGGGGACGATCGCATTCAGGATCTGTCGCAGGATTTCAACAGCCAGCGCGAACGCGATTACATGAACGAGAACCCCGGCCTGGTTCAGGCACTGGTAACCGTGATCGTGGCCAAGGGTGTTCCCGACGACACCACGGTGCAGTTGTGGGAAAAGGTCATGATGCGCGTCTACAACAACGATGACAAGGACAAGGCGACTCACTACATCGACACCGAACCGTGGGAGAGCCAGCCTGGTTTCTGGACAATCACCCCGAACGAAGCACCTGTCGGGGAATGGAAGAAAATCCACAAGAACTGACACGACCCAGTCGCACCAACTCAATTCGAGGACTGTTATGAAAAAGACTCTGATCGCTTTGGCAGCCATCTCGGCACTGGCCCCCCTGGCCATGGCCGAATACCAGTTCGACATTGCCCTTCAGGACATGATCGACAACATTGACTGCTTCAATCAGGCCAACTGCGTCCCCACCATGGGTCACGCCCTGGTGACGGATCTGGCCACCCAGATCCAGTACAACTTGCCGGTTTCGGGCAGTGGCCCCGATGGTCAGCCCCTGGCCTACCAGTTCGTGATCCAGGGTGACGAAATCTTCCCGGGTATCACTGGACAGGTCGACTATCTGGAAGTGCTCTGGGAAGGCCCCGGTTTCCAGTACACTTACACCGCGTCGTTCGCCCCCATCACCCAGTTCTATTTCACCGGACCGGCGACTCCGCCCGCTTTTACAAATCCGCTGGACCCCGCTGACGGCTGCTACACGCCCGAGCTTGGTCTGCACTGGGATTGGGAACACTTCCCCGATGGCGAAGTCACGCTGACCTCCGACTTCACGGTCGCGAACGGTGACACGCTGTTCATCGACGGTGGCATCACGGTCTACGGTCTGCCCGGTGTGTCCCTGCTGATCGACGGTCGCGTTGCCGGCGACGGCACCAGCGACGCCATGATCGAGTTCACCGGTGAGGACTGGGGTGGCATCACCTTCGGATCCACGGCCCGCGGCACCATCAACTACGCCATGATTCATGACGTGATGGATGAATCCGACGGCGGCGCGATCTACATGACCAGTGGAGCCGATGTGCGTTTTGTGCGCAGCATCATCGCTCACAACGAGACCACCGGCATGGGCGGTGCGGCCTATGTGGAAAGCGGCGCCTTCCTGCGCCTGCGTTCCTGCACCGTGTCCCACAACACGGCCAACAGCGGTGGCAACATCTACGTGGCCGACGGCGGCGTGGTGAGCGGCTTCTACAACCTGGTCACCTTCGGTACCCCCGAGACCATGGTTGCCGAGACCGGTACCCTCTACAGCAACCTGCAGACCTCCTGCCTGTATCCGCTGGCCGATCCCGACCAGAGCACCGGCTGGTACTGCGATCCCGGTTATGTCGATGGCGATGCCGGCAACTTCTATCCTTCCTTCTGGAATGTGGAAGACCCCGAAATGGTGAATTGCATCATCGACGTGGCCATCATCCCCGAGGACCTGGACCCCGATGGCACTCCCTTCGACATGGGTGCCGTGCCCTTCAACCAGTTCGAGATCCTGCACCCCGCGATGATCACCATGGTCGAAGACCGTGCCAACGATCAGGGCGGCAACGTGATGCTGACCTTTGACGCCAGCTCCAACGACGGTTCCTGGATCAACCCGATCACCTTCTATTCCGTGTGGGTCATGTATCCCGGCGCCGATGACTTCGTCTCCACCGGCCAGACCGTGGGTGCCATTGGTGCCGCCAGCTACACCGTGGTGGTTCCCACCATCACCGACAGCATGGCCACCAGCGAGAATCCGGCGGATTACACCCACTACTTCATCGTCAGTGCTCACAATTCCACCAATCCTCTGCTGGTCGCCCTGTCCGAGGAAGGCATGGGCTATTCGATTGACAACATCGCCCCCGGCATGGTCACGGGCTTCGGTTCCGACGACGAGTGGGCCGAGGATGATGCCAACGACAGCTTCACCCTCAACGTGAGCTGGAACCCCAGCACTGCCAATGATTTCGATCACTACGTGCTGTATGCCAGCGAGACCGGCGACATTGAAGATGCCATCGAACTGACCACCACCATGGACACCCAGTTCGATCATGTGCTGAACAACCGCCTGGACAATCTGGACGTGACCTTCACCTACTTCGTTGAAGCCTATGACTATGCTGGCAACGCTGGTGAGATGAATACCCTGACCGCCCCCGCGACCCCGCTGACCGGTGTGGAAGAGGGTCTGCCCTTGAGCTTCTCGCTGGAGCAGAATTACCCGAACCCCTTCAACCCCACCACGACCCTGCGCTACGACTTGGCCAGTGCCGCCAACGTCAGCCTGAATGTCTACAACATGCAGGGACAGCTGGTGCGTCAGCTTGTGAACACCCAGCAGAACGCCGGCCGTTATGAGCTGAGCTTCAGCGCCAACGAGTTGGCCAGTGGTGTGTACATCTACCACCTGAAGGCTGGTGACTTCACCCAGACCCGCAAGATGGTGCTGATGAAGTAACCCACTTCATCAAGACCGACGATTCAAGGGGGGGCATCCGCAAGGGTGCCCCCCTTTTTCGCTCGCATCCGGTGAGGCACAGGGCCCGTAGCCGCCAGATGCTGTGGCTGGATCTCCAGACTCCAATGACAGTTCTGCTGACAACACTGACTCCCCTGGTGAGGTCCTGAACCGGATTCATCGCAATGGTCCGGATCCAAAGCTGACCTGCAGTCTGCTTCGTGCGCCAGGCACCCTGCTCGTTTGGCCGGATTCTTGCTTGGTACAGCAGGTCAGCTGATGGAACACGTGGACTCAATCGACCGAAGGTGACTCATGCGGGCATTCCATTTCCTTGCCACCCTGCTGCTGCTGGCAGCATCCTGTTTCGCCAATCTTCTTCCTCTGGGCACGTGGGGCGGCGAAGGCACACGCACGGCGATTGACGTGCAGGGTGAACACATCCGCAATGCGGGTCGCTGGCTGGAACGCTGGAACATCGGGCTGGAAGACCCGGAACTGAGCGATCGTCTGCTGCTCGACTCGGCCCCCGTGGATCTGATGGAATGGGACGGAGTTCTGCTGGTCCTGCGTGAAGACGGAGTGCTGGAAGGGCGCAGCCTTCAGCAAGCCTGGGATCCGGCGCTCTGGACCCTGCCCCTGGCCGAGTGCTCCACCGAACTGCTGCGCCGGGACAATTGGCTGCTGCCTGTGTCATCCCAGATGTCCCTGCTGGACCTGACGAATCCATTTCAACCGGTTGTGGCCCTGGAGCATATCAACGGGTCCGGGTCTGAGTTCTTTGGTTTCGGCGGACATCACGCCTGCTTCGTGGGTGACACCCTGTTCGCGGATTATCAGGATGTCTGCGACGGTGGCTTTGGCTGGGAAGGCCCGATGACGGGAAACGCCGGCATCGCTTTCGATGAGTCGGGGCCCTCCGGGAATGCCTGGTTCCTGCCCGGCTTTCTGTACTCGGATTGGACCAACACCGACTGGGTCGCATACGAAGGAATGGTGGGAGTGGCCGACAATGGCCAGGTGTCCCTGTACGACCGGGTGACCGGAGTGCGTCGGGCCGTCGTGCACGCTGGAAACTCGCAGGTGCGACTGGCGGTGGCGAACACGCTCCTGATTGCTTCTTCCGCGGATACCCTGAGCGTCCATGCCTGGCAGGACACTCCGGTGCCGGGTCTCGTGACGCTGGCTCGACTGCCTATCTCGGGCGGGGAAGATCTGCGTGTCACAGGGTCGGAACTGCTGGTGGCGGGTTCGAGCCAGACCGCCTGGGTGGCACTGGACTCGCCGGAGCAACCTGTGGTCACCCGGGTACTGCCGTCCATGGGCCGGATCACGGGCATCGCGAAGGCAGCCGACTGTCTGCTGGTGCGCCAGTCCAGTCTGCATGTACTCCAGCTGGAGCCCGACGGCCTGGTGGAGGTGGCCACATTGGATCTGCCTCCCGGCTCCGGTCTGCTCGGGGAGGGGCCTCTGGCCGTCGCGCAATCCGGCGACTCGCTGTATGTGATCCTGCTTGAGAATCCGGAACAACCTGCGGTCGTGTCCACGATTCCTGCGCCAGCCCGTACA